>CAXMTM010000388.1:0-1542 GCA_964196385.1 Arenicellales bacterium | reverse complement strand
CAGCAACGCCCGCCACTGGATGAACTGTTCCTCGGCGGATCCCGTCAGCTCGGTGGTCTGTCCTTCAACATCCACGACCATGGGGGCCACCTCCGCCTGGAAGGATTCTCCCAGTTCCCGTATCGCATCCTTGTGCATGCTTTTTTGCGCTCCCAGATCCATGCCGCCCTTGACCGAGGCAGCACCCCCGATCACCATTACATCCCTGAGCGTGTCGGTGTTGTTCACGCCATCCCGATTGTTTTCCTCGCCATCCCGATTAGTATTACCGCCCAGGATTTCCACCGCGATAGCGCCAATGATCAAAGCGCTACCCAGCAAATATCGTTGTGTACTTTTGCGCTTCACTTCCCTCAGCGCAGCGGCCTCTTCGGCACTCAACCTGCGCCAGTCAAAATACGAGCTCGTCATTTCGGCGTACAGATTATCGTAGTAACCGTTGATGACATCGACCATCAGGTATTCCCGTTCACGGATAGCGAGGACGCGTTTCATCATGGGATCGTCCTTTGCCGGCAATCGCTGTATTTGATACGCCCCACTTTCTTTTTTAAGATGCTCGGGGAACGCGTCCGGCGCCAGCGACCTGGCAAATCGCAGCCTCGCAACACGCCGGATCCGCTCGATATCATCGACACTCAGCGCGTATTTTTCCCGGTACAAATCGTTGGCAATTCGATTGTAGACATCCTGAAATACTTCCCCTTCCCTGGCTTCGCCATAAGCGGATTGGGGCACATTCTTTTCATAGGTTCTGCTGAACCACCGGGTACCGCTTGCGTCATAGGCATCGATCTTCAGCACCAGCGTCTCGCCGTTGGATTTTTCGATCTGCCCGGCTACGATAACTTCGGCCGCTTCGGTCTGACCAGGCACCACCCGCACCGACCCCCAGTGCCCGGTGTGCTGAATGGTTTCGCGGAGGTGGATGGCAATAAAACGCGCCTCGGCGTTGCGGATATCCTCGTTGATGCCTGTTTCCCGTTCATCTTCACTGATCGGCCCGGATTCCAGAACATATATCCCAACGTCCAGTAGCTCATTTTCCGGGACTTCCTGCTGTGCATTGTCGATCGGTGTGTCCGGTATGTCCGGTGCCTGGGGCACTGTCTGGCAGGCAGCGAGCATCACCGCCAACAACGAGGCCACCAACCTCCAATTGTCAGGGGTTCGACCAGCCCTCCCCTGAACTTTGACTTCACCAGGCATTGTTTTCAGTCGGCGGCGCATCGTTGTTCCATGCCTTCTTATCCCACTCCTTCAGCAAATGTCATTCGAATCCGGATCTCTGCACGATTTTCTCGCCACCCGGTGAGAAAAACAGGTTAGTTCTTTGATTGCGCGGTCTGATTGGCCTTGTAGCGGCGATACTCCTGCCACAACTTTTCACGCAATTCCGGGTCCGATTCATTTTCCGCGGCTTCACGCAACTGCCTCGCCACGATGTCATCATCGTCCGCCGCCGGAGGCTGATCACGCTGCCCAGTACTGGTGGATTCGCCCTTGCTGTCACGGCTGCCTCCATAACCCGCGCCTTGCTGC
>CAXMTM010000387.1:0-2922 GCA_964196385.1 Arenicellales bacterium | reverse complement strand
GGCAAATATGCCCGCAATGCCGCCTAACACGCCGGCAAACATGCCTGTAATGTTTTCCCACCACGCTTTAGGCTGCGGTCCTTGCGAGACATTCTGTGCCGCGGCGACATCGTCCTGCCTTGGATCGATTCGCGTTTTTTTAACATTGTCTGCAGCGGATTGCTGATTGGCAGCTGCTAATTCAGATTGAGCTTTTTCCGCTTCTGCCTGTTGGGCTGCAGCTTTTTCGGCCTCGGCCCTGGCCTGGTCCACCCTGGCCTGGTCCGCCCTTGCCTGGTCCGCCTTTGCTTGTTCGGCCCTTGCCTGATCGGCCCTTGCCTGGTCGGCTTGCGCTTGATCGGCTTGCACTTGATCGGCTTGCGCTTGATCGGCTTGCGCTTGATCGGCTTGCACTTGATCGGCTTGTGCCTGCTGCTCAACCAGTTGCTGCTCAAGAAACTGGCGCTCTTCCTGTTGCCGTGCCGCCTGCTGCTGCACCAGCGCCAACTCCTGGCTCTCCAGTTCAAGCAGGCGCTGTGCATTGACCATCTGATCTTCCAACAAAGTGACCCGTTCCAGCAGTTCCCTGTTTTGGAGTTCGGAAGACACCAAAGATTCTTCGAGTGTGGTGATCTGCCCGCGCAACGCACCGGTTTCCTTTTCCGAGTCGGCTCTTGCAGCCGCCAATGCCGAGTCCGTGTCGCTGCCCTCGGTCATTCCCTCTTCCCCCTCCAGCGTGGCGCGAACGATTTTCAACAAATCCTGCTCGGAGGCGGCGTTATCTTCGGAATCTGTCGCGACCTTTGCCGCCGGGGCGGGTTCAGCAGATTTGGCGGCGGCGGAAGTCGCGGGGGATGCAGCGGAAAAAACTTCGGCGGGCACTTTGACAAGCTCGGTTTTTTCAGCCACCTCCATTTTGAAAGACTCCCACTGCACCAGTTGGTCCTGGTAAATCCGGCTTGCTTCTTCCTTAGCTACGGCGTCGAGGTCGGACAGGCGTAATATCTGTCCCGTTTTCATGCGGTTGATGTTGTTGTCTATGAAGGCGTCCGGGTTTTGCTTGAGCAGGGCAATCATGACCTGAAAAACATTGGCGTTATAGGCGCGGGTGTCGAACTGGGAGGCGATGCTCCACAAAGTATCCCCCTTGACTGTCGGACCATACTCGGCACCGCCGAATAAGGAAGCGGTTGCAGGCTGCGGCGCCATCGCGTCACCAGACGCAGTTCCGCCCGAGGAGTCTTCCGTTGGCGGGGAAGCGGCCAATTCCTGTGCGGTCTCGACAATACCCGGAGAACTGACCGCGGTCGGTTTATTTCTCACATACAGAGGCGGGTCGAGCAGCGCGGTATATTCGCGCAACAGATTTCCGTCGTCCCACTCGGCGCGCACAAGAAAATGCAGAAACGGTTCCTTGACGGGCTGGGTCGTTTCGATCCTTACTTTCGGCTGGGCCCCTTTGACCAGACTGAATGCCAGGTCACGTAAAAACGACTCACGGGGGATACCGGCCTGATTGAATGCCTCCTTGGATCCAAGATTGAGTTGCAGGGAGTCCAGGGCGCCTTCCTCTACGGAGGTGAGTTCGATTTCGGCGATCAGGGGTTCGTCGAGGGCGGACAGTACTCTGAGGTTACCCAGACCCAGGGCATGGACCTGATTTACTAGCAACAAGGCCGTGAACCCAAGAACAGCCTTGAGCCCCGGAAGAAGGTGGAGGAATCTGAAATAGCGGCGGGAGTAGGTCGTCATATTGTGTTCACTTGCTCTTAGCCCATTGAATTTTTAGTAAGAACCGACTTAATTTACCTATAGTTAGCTTACTATTTTAGCAAAGTTCCTTATAAAAATTAAGTAACCTCATATTACATATGACTTTTTACCAACTGTTCCGCAATCTGTACAGTGTTCAGAGCGGCTCCTTTGCGCACATTGTCGGCTACGATCCACAGATCCAGGCCGCGCTCGTGGGAGATGTCTTCGCGAATACGGCCGACGAACACAGCGTCCCGGTGCGCCCCTTCAGTCACCGCGGTGGGGTATTCCCCCGCCCCGGGATCGTCCATGACTTCCACCCCGGGTGCTTTGCGCAGCAATTCCCGCGCCCGATCCGCTCCGATTTTTTGCCGGGTTTCCAGGTGGACCGCCTCGGAATGCCCGTAAAAGACCGGGATTCGCACGTTGGTGGCATTCACCCGTATGGAATCGTCTGCCATTATCTTACGGGTCTCCCAAACAAATTTCATCTCCTCCTTGGTATAGCCGTTATCCTGGAAAACGTCTATGTGCGGCAACGCATTAAAAGCAATTTGTTTGGGGTAAACAGCTGGTTCGACCTTGTTCCCGTTGAGGAGTGCCGCACTCTGGGATGCCAGTTCCTGCATCGCGATTTTCCCGGACCCGGACACCGCCTGATACGTGCATACGTTAATGCGCTCGATGCCGGCCTCGTCATAAATGGGCTTCAGCGCCACCACCATCTGTATGGTCGAACAATTGGGGTTGGCAATGATGCCGCGCCCTTTATACGACCCGATTGCGTCCGGATTTACTTCCGGCACTACCAGCGGGATATCGTCGTCATATCTGAACTGGGACGTGTTGTCGATGACCACACAGCCGGCCTCCACGGCCCTGGGTGCGTAGACTTTCGATACCAATGCACCGGCCGAGAACAAGGCGATTTCGGCCTCGCTAAAGTCGAATTCCGCAAGATTCCGCACCTTCAGCATTCGACCGTTGAACGGTACCGATTTTCCGACCGACCGTTCGCTCGCCAGCGCAAAAATCCGCTCCACCGGAAATTTTCGCTCCGCCAGAATGTCCAGCATGGCCTCTCCGACGGCCCCGGTCGCCCCAACTACGGCGATATTGTAGGTTTTACTCATAAGTCAATGGGACAACTTCGATATTACGGCGCTGCCCATTTGCTCCGTGCCTACG
>CAXMTM010000386.1:0-6673 GCA_964196385.1 Arenicellales bacterium | reverse complement strand
TGGTGGGGCAGACCATCGAACATTTTATGCGCCTGCAACGAACAGCAACGGGCACGCTATCTTCTGCCGGTGGTCCGCGGTGAAAAAATGGACGCGTTGGCGATGACGGAACCAGATGCCGGGTCGGACGTGCGCGGAATGAAATGTTTTGCCCGGCGCGACGGTGGCGATTGGGTGGTAAACGGCACCAAGCATTTTATCAGCCACGCAGATGTCGCGGATTTCATTATCGTGTTCGTCGCCACCGGTGAAGAAGAGACTCCACGGGGACCCAAAAAGCGCATCACCTGTTTTCTCGTCGATCGCGATACCCCGGGATTCAAGATCCGGAAGGGCTATGATTCGGTGTCCCACCGTGGCTACCACAACTGCATTCTCCATTTCGATGATTGCCGGTTGCCGGATGCACAGATACTCGGCGAAGAGGGCCAGGGATTCGAGGTGGCAAATACCTGGCTCTATGCGACCCGAATTTCGGTGGCCGCGTTTTGCGTGGGCAGGGCCCGGCGAGCGTTCGACTACGCCCTGCAATGGGCCGCACAGCGCAAGCAGTTCGGGCAGACCATAGGACGATTTCAGGGTGTTTCGTTCAAGCTCGCCGACATGATCACCGAGATAGATGCCGCGGAATGGCTCACTCTGGCGGCGGCCTGGCGGCTCGATCAGGGGCTGAATGCAAACCGGGAGATCGCCAGTGCGAAGGTGTATGCGTCGGAGATGCTGGCCCGGGTCACGGATGAGGCGATACAGATCCACGGTGGAATGGGCCTGATGGATGACCTGCCGCTGGCCCGTTTCTGGCGCGATGCCCGGGTAGAGCGGATCTGGGACGGCACCAGTGAGATTCAACGGCACATTATTTCGCGTGAACTTTTAAGACCACTCGGTTCGTGATTTCCCTGCAGCGTTTGCTCAGGCCGCGGTCTATCGCGGCAGTGGGCGGCCATTTTGCCGAAGCCGTGGTCAGACAGTGTGATCTGATGGGCTACAGTGGCCAAACCTGGCTCGTCAACCCCAAACGAGACCGGATGGCCGGCAGGCCCTGCTTGCCCGCAGTGGAAGACCTGCCGGAGTCGCCCGATGCGGTGTTCGTCGGCGTCAATCGCAATGCCACCATTACAGCGATCCGGTCACTGGCGGAGATGGGCTCCGGCGGGGCGGTCTGTTACGCATCGGGCTTCAGGGAAGCCGGGGGTGAGGGTCACGACCTGCAGGACCAACTGGTGGCCGCTGCCGGACCGATGCCGATACTGGGTCCGAACTGTTACGGACTGATCAATTATCTGGACGGCGCGTTGTTATGGCCCGATGCCCATGGCGGCAAGCGCCTGGATCGGGGCGTTGCTCTGATTACGCAATCCAGCAACGTGGGCATAAACCTCACCATGAGTCAGAGGGGTGTGCCGCTGGCGTACCTGATCACGGCCGGAAACCAGGCTGTGATCGGTCTGCACGATATTGTGTACTCCCTGTGTGAAGACGACCGGGTCACTGCAATCGGAATTTACATCGAGGGCATCGCCGACAGCACCGCTTTTTCAGAGGCGGCGGCGCACGCCCGCACCAGGGGTAAACCGATAGTGGTGCTCAAGACCGGGCGCACCCATGCATCCCGGGCAATGGCGATTAGCCACACGGCATCGCTATCGGGCTCGGATGCGGTTATGGATGCCTACTTCGAGCGGCTGGCGGTGGCCCGCGTGGATTCCGTGCCTCAACTGCTGGAAACCCTGAAGATTTTACACGCCGGCGGCCCGTTGATGGGCACAAGCATAGTCAGTTTGTCCTGTTCCGGCGGTGAGGCTTCCATCATGTCGGACGCAGCCAGGAATAAAGACCTTTGCTTCCGGTCATTCAGCAATGAGGACCACACCCGTATCCGGCAGACCGTAAATCCCCTGGTCCACGTATCCAACCCGTTTGACTATCACACCTTTGACTGGGGTAATCCCGGGCGTCTGGAAAAAACATTCACGGCGGTGATGCGCAGCGGGTTCGATCTGACCGCGCTGGTGATGGACTTTCCTCGCGACCGGGCGGGCGATGTTGCGCAGTGGGACATCGCCTGGGGTGCGCTGGCTAATGCCGCGCGAACCACCGGCCACCGGGCGGCGGTGATCGCAACCCTGGGAGAATGTCTGCCGGAAAGACACTGCGAGAGATTGATCGAGGCGGGGTTGATACCCCTGCACGGGGTCGACGATGCGTTGAGTGCGATAGCAGCGGCGGCATTCATCGGTTTGTCCGAACCCGGATTGCTGTGGACTTCTGCAGAAGCGGCAGGTGAACCTTATAATCTCGATGAAGCCGGGGCAAAGCAGTTGCTGGCAGAGTTCGGGATCCCGGTTCCGATACAGCGAGTATGCACTAATGCCGGGGAAGCCGTAGAACTGTGGCAAAGCGCGGGAGCCGCGATCGTGTTGAAGGCGGTGAGTGCTTCTCTGGTGCACAAGACCGAAGCGGGCGGCGTAATGCTCGACCTGGATTCCGAACGGGCGATCACCCACGCCTACCATAAGCTGGCGCGAATTGGTGACTCCGTACTGGCGGAATTGATGATAGCGGATGGTATTGCCGAATTGATCGTCGGCGTCGTGCGCGACCCGGTGGTGGGGCTGCATTTCATTATCGGCATGGGCGGTGTCATGGCTGAAATTTTCAAAGATGCCCGTGTGTTGCTTCTGCCCACGGACGAAATGGAAGTTCTGCGAGCTATCGAGTCATTGCGAATCGCCCCGGTGCTGAAAGGGTGGCGGGGCCGGCCCGAGGCAGACGTGAGCGCCGTCGTTGACACCGTTCTCAAAGTGCAGGAATTGGCCATGACGTATCCGCATACCCTGCTTGAACTCGAAATCAACCCATTGATCGTGCGCAGTGACGGCGTCTTTGCCGTCGATGCAATGATCCGACTGACAAAAAGGAACAAGGCATGAGTGAAAATCCGGTAATTACCCAAAAAAACGGCCCCATACTGGAAGTCACCATCAACAGACCGAAAGCGAACGCCATAGATGTGCAGACCAGCCGCATCCTGGGAGGCGTGTTTGCGGAGTTCCGTGACGACGCCGACATGCGGGTTGCCATTGTGACCGGATATGGGGAAAAGTTTTTCTGTGCGGGCTGGGACCTGAAGGCGGCGGCGCAGGGAGAGGCACCCGATTCCGACTACGGCGTGGGCGGGTTTGGAGGCATGCAGGAATTGCCCGGCCTGAATAAGCCAGTCATCGCCGCCGTGAACGGTATGGCGGTGGGAGGCGGTTTCGAGATCGCGCTGTCCGCCGACCTCATTGTCGCGGCTGAACATGCCACTTTTGCCCTGCCCGAGATCAACGCGGGGACCCTCGCCGATGCCGCCACCGTGAAATTACCCAGGCGCATGCCCTATCACGTGGCGATGGATCTCCTGTTCACCGGGCGCTGGATGGATACGGTGGAAGCCCTGCGCTGGGGGTTGGTGAACTACGTGGTGCCGACAGGGGACCTCCTCCGCGAGGCCCGAAAACTGGCGCAACTGCTGGCCGATGGACCCCCGCTGGTGTTCGCCTGTATCAAGGAGGTCGCGCGTGAAACCCAGAACCTGAGTTTTCAACAAGCTATGGATCGAATCAACGGACGCGAGTTAGCAACCGTTGACAAGCTCTATTCCAGCGAGGACCAACTCGAAGGGGCGCGTGCTTTTGCCGAAAAACGTAAACCGGTGTGGAGGGGGCGTTAAACTCTCACCCGATGACCAAAAATGTCCTGAAGGAGAACGGTGCCAGTACCTTTTTAATTGCTACAGCTTGCCTGCTGCTGTTGATGTCGTTCGGCTACCGGTCCGGGTTCGGCCTGTTCGTCAAACCGATCACAGAGGCCAATGACTGGGGCCGGGAGGTCATTTCTTTCGCATTGGCGATCCAGAACCTGTTCTGGGGAATTGTTGCCGTGTTTGCCGGCGGACTGGCCGACCGCTTCGGCAACGTAAAAGTCATTGTGGCCGGCACTGTTTTATATGCGCTGGGGATGTTGTTTATGGCCGGTGTAGACAGCCCGTGGATGCTGCACACGTCGGCCGGCATTTTGGTCGGTGCAGGGGTGGCCGGAACTTCGTTCGGAATCGTGTTGCCCGCCATGGCGCGTGCCGTGGGGGAAGAACGGCGCCAGTGGGCACTGGGGTTGGGCACTGCAGCGGGCTCGATGGGGCAATTCGCTCTGGTTCCTGTATCGCAGTCGTTGATCACCGATTTCGGCTGGATCAATGCCCTGTATATTCTGTCCGCATCCTGTCTGTTAATGGCAGTGCTGGCCATACCGCTCGCACCTTACTCTGGCCAATCGGAAACGAAACCACTTGCCGTTGACCAGAGCATACCCGATGCGCTGCGCGAAGCACTGCGCCACAAATCCTATGTGTATTTGCTGCTTGGTTTTTTCGTGTGTGGATTTCATGTGGCATTCATTACCGCCCACATGCCCGCGTTTTTATCCGACGCGGGTTTCGAGCCCTGGGTGGGCGCCTGGAGTATTTCCGTTATCGGTTTGTGCAACGTGGTCGGCGCTTATATGTCGGGGATCTGGTCCGGCACGTTTCCCAAGCGACACGTGCTGGTGATTATTTATCTCGGCCGGGCGGTGGCCATCAGCGCATTCCTGCTCATACCCCTTAGTCTGGTATCAGTGTTGACGTTCAGCGCTATCATGGGGTTCCTGTGGCTGGCGACCATACCACCCACCTCGGGGCTGGTAGCGGTCATGTTCGGCACGCGATATATGGCTTTGCTGTACGGTGTCGTATTTTTCAGCCATCAACTCGGCAGTTTCAGCGGTGTCTGGCTGGGCGGGTGGTTGTATGACAATATCGGAAGCTATGACCCCATCTGGTGGCTGGGCATTCTCCTCGGAATTGCCGCGGCGCTGCTGCATTGGCCCATCAGCGAGCAGCCCGTTGCCCGCTTGTCTCCAGAAATTGTCTGAAAGCCGGGGCCTGAGAGCCGCGGCCGGTGTACTTTATTACCGGGTACCTTTGCCGGGGTTGTGAAATGCTGAATAAGCGTGGAGGACATCTCTCAGTACCGGGGTCAGTCTGGCAGCCTTGTTTTCGTCATAGCTGAAATCGGCTTCATTCATATAACTGACCTGGGCGATCTCCATCTGTACGGCGTGTACCCGTTGGCTCGGCCTGCCGTAGTGGCGCGTGATGTAGCCGCCTATGAAACGGCCGTTTACGGCGCATGTAAATTCGCTCGACCGGATCACGCCGGATATGGCGTGGCCGCATTCCGGCGCGCAACTTTCTGCGTTTGCCGTACCCAGATTGAGGTCGGGCAGCGTGCCATCGAACAGGTTTGGTACGCGGGAGGCGATGGAATGCGCGTCATAGAGCAGGGCATAACCGTATTTTTCTTTGATCTGAACGAGCACTTCGGTGATCTTGTTGTGATAAGGGCGCCAGTAGGTGTCTACGCGATGCGTCATTTCCTGCCTCGAAATAGGTTTCTCATCGGCGTACAGGGGAGAGCCGTCGAACAGCATGTCCGGAATCAGCCCGGTGGACCTTTCGCTGTGGTAAAGGTTCGCCCCATCGGGAGGGCGATTGAGATCGACGACGTAGCGGCTGTAGTTGGCGATGAGCATGTGCGCGCCCAGATCTCTGGCGAAGTCGTACAATCTGGGCACGTGCCAGTCCGTGTCCGGCAGTTTCCTGCCGGCGTCGTTGAACCTGCTGAAAATCTCATCGGGCACCCGGATGCCGGCGTGCGGTATGTTTACCAGCACGGGCAGTTGTCCGCGCCGGTACTCGTAAAGATCGATCATGGTCATGTGTTTAATCCGGCTGCAGGTACCCGCCGACCCGTTCACCGAATGCGCTGTCGCCGATCAGTATTGACACCGCTTCCAGGTCGGGTTGGAAATACCGGTCTTGCTCCCACCTCGGCACCGTGTTGCGGATGGTGAGGTGAGCGTTCTCGATGAACTCGTTGGAACGCAGGGGGCGCCTCAGGTCGATGCCCTGTGCAGCGCCCAGGAGTTCGACGGCCAGGATGTAGCGGGTATTCTCATTCATATCGGTCAGTCGGCGCGCCGCGAAGGTTGCCATACTGACATGATCTTCCTGGTTGGCGGAGGTGGGCAGGCTGTCGACCGAAGCCGGGTGGGCCAGGGACTTGTTTTCACTGGCCAGGGCGGCGGCGGTCACCTGTGCGATCATGAATCCGGAGTTGAGTCCCGCATCGTCGACCAGAAAGGGCGGCAACTGACTCAAACTCGAATCGATGAGCAATGCCATGCGCCGTTCCGACAGGGCGCCGATTTCAGCGATAGCCAGAGCCAGATTGTCGGCTGCCATGGCCACGGGCTCGGCGTGAAAGTTTCCGCCCGACACGATCACCTCTCGATCCGAGAAAACGAGCGGATTGTCGGAGACGGCATTGGCTTCGATCTGCAAACACAAGGCTACCGATTTCATCTGATCCAGACATGCGCCCATGACCTGGGGCTGGCACCTCAGGGAGTAGGGGTCCTGCACACGGTCGCAATCCACGTGAGACCGGCCGATCTCACTGTCGCCGCCGAGCAGCGAGCGATATATGTGCGCCGCCGCGATCTGACCGGGGTGGCCCCGAATCTCGTGAATGATTGCTTCGAAAGGAACGCGACTGCCCAGCGCGGCCTCCACCGTCATGCTGCCTGCTAC
>CAXMTM010000385.1:0-3437 GCA_964196385.1 Arenicellales bacterium | reverse complement strand
CACGCGATCGTCCAAAATGTTCAACCATCCACGCCACGGCCGGCTCCATCAGACCGATGGCAGATGTCCATGCGGCGAATGACAACAGCACGAAGAAAAGCGTCGCGAAAACTGCGCCGCCCGTCATCTGGCCAAATGCCAGGGGCAGCGTGTCGAACACCAGCCCCGGACCTTCGGCCGGGTCCAGCCCGTTGGCGAACACCAGCGGAAAAATTACCAGGCCGGCAAGTATTGCAATCAGTGTATCTGCCGTAACGACAGCTGCTGTGGAACCGGTTATCGACGTCTCCTGCGGCAAATAGGCGCTGTAGGCCATGATGGCGCCCATGCCGATACTCAAGGAAAAAAATGCCTGCCCCATGGCAGCCAGCACGCTGTCCCAGGTCAGCTTGTCGAAGTCGGGCGTGAACATGAACGCCAGACCTTCGCCGAAATGCCCGGAGTTTATCGAATAGCCGAGAAGCGTCAGCATAAGTAGCAGAAGCGCAGGCACCATGAACTTGACCGCCTGCTCGAGCCCGCGCTCCACACCGCGGGCAACGACGAAGATCGTCAGGCCCATGAACAAGGTATGACACACTGCCACGACCCGCCAGTCACCTACAAAGCCGCCGAATTGAGCGCTGACCTCAGCCGCCGTAGCACCCGCGAAGACCCCCGTAATGCTCTTGAACACGTATGCCAGCGTCCAGCCGGCGATCACACTGTAATACGACAGTATGAGAATCCCGGACAGTACTCCCACCAATCCAACCAGCCGCCAATGCCGCGAACTGCCTTCCTCTTCTCCAAGCAAAGCCATAGTGGCGATGGGATTACGCCTGCCCCGTCTGCCGATCAGGATCTCCGACATCATGACAGGCATGCCGATCAGCACGACACAAATGAGATAAACCAGGACGAACGCACCGCCACCGTTCTGGCCCGCAATGTAAGGAAACTTCCAGATATTGCCCAGACCGACCGCCGACCCTGTCACGGCCAAAATGAAAGCCATGCGGGAGGACCAGTGACCGTGCAGAGATGTGCGCGATGCCTTGCCGGTTGCTTGTACGTTCAGCATTCTTATTCTCGGTGCGGCAGTAAAGGCCGCGATGTGCGCCAGCCAAGGCCGCGATTCTGGATGAATTTTAAATCCCTTACAACAAAATGAAACACGCGCGACGACCCTGGGTCCGCCGTATCTGCCGTATAATCCGGGCCCCTCCCATCAGACAGACGCCCGTTTGCCCGCAAAATGACCAAACCGAAGAACATGAAAGCGGTGCCAGCCCGGATTGCTGTCAACAAGAGGGCACGGCACGACTACTTCATCGAGGATACGTTCGAGGCCGGCCTCGCCCTTGAAGGCTGGGAGGCAAAAAGCCTCAGGGCCGGTCGGGCCCAGCTCACTGAAAGCTATGTTCACGTACGGGATGGCGAAGCCTGGCTACTCGGCGCGCATATCTCGCCGCTCAATACGGCGTCGACCCATATCAGGCCGGACCCGACCAGAACGCGAAAACTTCTGCTGCACCGTCCGGAACTGGATCGATTGCTTGGCGCGGTAGAGCGCAAGGGCTATACGCTGGTGCCGCTCAACCTCCACTGGACCCGCGGACGCACGAAACTCGATATCGGGCTCGCCAAGGGTAAGAAGCAGCACGACAAGCGGGCTACCGAGAAGGACAGAGACTGGCAAAGACAGAAGGCGCGAATTCTCAAGTCTTCAAACAAATAAAAACAATAACTTATTCTTATTACTTCACCTAAATACTTACCAAAAATCCTGTTATTCCAGGTGACTCTCGGCCCATTCGGCCAGTGGCGCCATTATCCTGAACAGTTGCTCCCCAGCCGCCGTAAGGCGGTATCCGAGACCCGGAATCTGTTCGATGAGCCCCAGATCCCTCAATTGGTGAAGCCTGGCCTGCATCACAGCCGGTGAAATACCGTCGCAAGCGGCCCGTAACGCCCTGAAATTCAGCGCTTCAGACCTCAATTCCCAGATTACGCGCAAAGCCCAACGGCGGCCGAAATGATCGAGTGCCTGCGCCAGGCCGGCGCTCGTCTGTGTCTCCCTTATGGTTTGTATCCCTTTAGCCATAAGGCCTCCACAACTCGCTTCGTTTTTGATAGCAGCATCAGATTTTTGCTACGTATTTTGTAGCACTTGCCAGAGATTCGGGCAACTTTCTTTCGGAAGTCTCCTCAAATGGAGCACAACTATTTTCATTGGGAAGACAGAATTTTCTGCCTGATCGATTGAATTTCGGCCCCCTGCCCTTACACTAGTCGGGCAGGACTTTGTCCTGACACCGGGGGCGACATGGCTTCGACGTGGGTCGCGAAACTCTGGGTGCATGCCGAGGAACAGATCACCTCGTAAATCCAGCTGTAACACTTATAGTTGCCAACAACGACAACTACGCACTAGCTGCTTAAAAACCAGCCTAGCGCCCTCTGCCCGGATCGTGCTTGTGCGTCCGGATCCCAGGGGTCACCGACACAAGACCGCGGCACGAGCTTGTTCAGTGTTCAAACCGTTAAATTCTTACTGAACTGGTTGCAGGTTTTCCCTGCCCGTCGGGTAGCCTGTGATGAGATTAAAGACGGAATAAGCATGTAGACCTCAGGGCAGAGGGCTTGCGGACGCGGGTTCGATTCCCGCCGCCTCCACCATTTGCAGGGCCCCGACAAGGATTGTCGGGGACTTCCCTGTCAGTTTCGCCCTGCCCCCAGATGTTTCGCTCTCGGCATCATCTTGCTATTTCAATCCCGGCGCATCGAGAAATTCGATCGCCTTTTCGAAATGCTTGCTCTTGGGGTTGCTGTGGGTCATGTTGCGGATGACCATCAGTTTCGAGTGCTCGACGCCTGCCCTCTCGTAAGCTCTGAATACCTTTTTGGTCGGCTCTAGGTTGTGATCATAGGTTCCGGTTATGAAAACATAGCGGTTGGTCATGATCTGCTCCAACCGTTCAGGCGTCTCCGCACCCCAAAATCTTGCACCACAGCTAAAAATTGCGCCCTTGAAGATTTGCGGATATTGGGCCGAAACAATGCTGGCGGCTTTTCCACCGCCCGAGAATCCGGTCAAATAAACTCGCTCAACGTCGACCTTGTAATTCCTGTCGATAACGGCGACTGCTGTAAGAGCATAGACCATCCTCCGTGGGACCAACACTCGATTGCCTGACCTGTTGGCGCCGATCCAGATGAGGTTGTGCGCATCCATTAGTGATTTCCACTGCTTTGGTATGCTCCCCTTCTGGCTGGGGCTGATATAGACCAGAACGCCGGCAGGACGTTCGTGCTTGTAACTCTCCGGGACGTATATTTCCCATTCAATTAGTTCATCTGTCGGAATTATGCTTTCATAATATTGTGCTGACGTTGCACCGAGTAGCTCTGTGACAGTGAATGATGCCTGGAATTCTCCGCTACGCGGCCCTGTT
>CAXMTM010000384.1:0-4593 GCA_964196385.1 Arenicellales bacterium | reverse complement strand
GGCGACCAGTTCGGTTCATAGGAATTGTCCCAGTCGCCATGGGCGCCGACGTGGTACAACTGCTGGATCATGACGGTGCCGTGCTGGTGGCAGGCGTCGGTGATCTTCCTGAAATGGGGGATGATGGCGTCGTCATCGTGGCGGAAATTGCCCCGCGTCAGTACACCGGTGCGGTGAACCGGCACCGGCTCCACCACGATCATCGCGGCGCCTCCTTCTGCGCGGGCCAGGTAATAACCGAGGTGGCGCTCCGTGGGCATTCCCCCGGCAGCCATATTGGCGGTGTGTGCGCCAAAATTGAGACGGTGCTTCAGGGTCTTGCCGCCCAGTTGCAGGGGATCGAAAAGGTGTGTGAACGACGTGCTCATTGGTTCAACCAATACGGGGCAATTCCGGGTCGGCACGGCGGGTCAGTAATTCGGCCTCGCCCTCCCGGATGACGATATTCTCTTCGTGCACCATGAGTTTGTTGGGGGCAAAACTCATACCGGGTTCTATGGTAATCACCATACCGGGGGCGAGCACCGTTTCATCACCGTGCCTGTTCGATGCACCCTCGGTCAATTGCATACCCAGTCCGTGGCCGAGTCGACCCACATCGTTGCCCATTGCACCCCCCTGTTCCAGAATGTCCCACATCGCATCGCACAACTCGGCGTGGGTGACGCCTGGCCGGGCCGTTTGTATACCCACTTCGGTAGCGTGATACACCACCTCATATGCCCGTTTGGCCGCATCCGTAGTATCGCCAAAGGCAAAATTACGGTCGAAGTCACAGAAATATCCGTCGTAGGTAGTGCCGGTGTCGATGATGAGGATATCTCCCCGCTCGAGCTTGCGGTCGGTGGGTCCCATAATGATATTGTCGTAACCACCGTACCCCGACGCTCCTATCAGATAAGGCGAGCCGTCCGCACCCAATCGCAGCAGCTCACCTTTAAACTGCCGGCAGACCTCGCGCTCGGACTGACCAGACGCCGCGTAAGACGGCAATTGCTGGAAACCGGCAGACGTCACATCGCAAGCCTTGCGGATTTTCGCAATCTCGGCCTCCGACTTGATCGATCTCAGGCTGCGTACTATCGAAGTTGCATCCACCAGTTCGATGTGCCTGATTCGATCACGCAGCAGTTCGAAATCGACCAACGGCATACGCAGGCAGGTTTCATGTCCCATGGGCATAGCAAAGCGGCCATACCCCTTACAAATCTCCGACAACAGGTTGCCAAGCAGGCTGATGCCATCGTCCTCGGGATCAGGAGCAGACCAACTGCGGATGTCTTCCACCCAGGTCTGCCGCATTCCGGCCGTACCGATCTCCGGGATCACGGCAACGGGCTTTCCCTGCCGCGGCACCACCAGGAACCAGGGTCGGGTCGGACTCTCCCAGAACTGGGATTGAAAACCCGAAAAATAGCGTACTTCGGGCTCCGTGGTGAGCAGCATGGCATCGATCCCGGCGGAACTCATCAGCACCTGTGCTCGGTGAGTACGCGCCGCGAACTCGCTCTCGGTAAAACCCCGCACCGGTTCTGTATGCTCACTCACGACAGTTTTTCCATGCAGATCCGTAAGGCTGCGGGTTCCCCCCCGCCTTTATTGGACGTACGAAACCCCTATTCGGATACCATGCGAGACCTCAGGATCACGGAAATGGCCCGCCGGTTCTTCTGCCTGCCCGCTGAAGTGCTGTTATCCACGACAGGACGGGATTCACCGAAACCAATGGTATCGATACGGCTCGCGGAAATCCCGAAATCCTCTACAAACTTCTGTTTGACCGCGTTGGCACGGCGTTGTGACAGGGCCTGGTTGTATTCATCCGTGCCGATCCAATCGGTATGCCCTTCGATAGTCATGGTTATATCCGGGTTCTCCGTCAATATTTGCCCGATCTCCTGGAATTGGGGTTCAAATGCCGCTTTTATACTCGATTTGTCGAAATCGAAGAGCACCAGCAGTTCAAATGTGTCGACAACCTCCTTTTGCACCGGCACCGACTCGGGTTCAGGCTGAATTGCGGCGACGGCCCTGGGTTTCTTGAAATGCCAGTTCAGCGTCAGGCCGACGGCATCATCGTTATTTGACTCCCCCCCCACATCATAGTAGTGCTGGTAGCCAAGCCTGAGTTCCATCTTGTCCGATAGCATGGTGGACACGCCAAAACCGGCCTGAAATTCCTCGGTTGGATCTTCGGTGACGTCATCCATGGAAAAACTGCCGATACCCAGAGAAACGTAGGGCCGCCACTTTTTCAGTCCGAAAATGCGGTAGACGTTCAGCAGCGCCGTGTTGATATTGGTGTCGCCGCCCAGGTCCGTCCCCAGGAACAGGTCCGTCGCCCATTCGTCGCTAAACTGGTAACCCAGCCCTATACTGCCAACCACGGGATCGTCGAGATTCGGTCCCCGATCCTTGTCAATCTTGTACAGGTTGAGCGCAGCACCCGCATAAGCATGTTTTTCGCCATCCGCGCTGCTCAGGCCCGGCAGCGATACCAGTAATAACAGGGACAGAATGAATATTGTCTTTCTCATTTGCAAATTCCGGTAAGCAAGTTAATATAATTACAGATCAAGAATGGTCTGTTTTGTTGTGAGTCTTTTGAAAATTAAGATATGATTTGAGATTGGGAATGCAAGGCTAGTTTAATGCTACTTTTGAATTTGAGCACGCTCTTTATCACAAAACCTCTTCCATCCATCCGAATGCCATATTTTAACCATAAAACCATGCTACAAGTAGCCGTTACCCTCAACACAGCCAGAGAATGTCATTATGTGGAAAAAACCAGTTGAATCAGAAACTGCAGGCCAGGAAACCAGTTCACCGGACCCCGCGCCCAGATCTGCCTCCATACCCGGTCCCAGCTCTGGTGTCGCCGCCGGTCCGGCGGTGAGCACTCGGCAGTCAGGTACCTCGATTATCGGGTCATCCATCACCCTGCGCGGAGAGATCAGCGGTGAAGAAAATCTGGTTGTGAAGGGAAATGTCGAGGGTACGCTGAATTTTCCCAACAACGATATCCAGATCGACCCCGAAGGACGGGTCAAGGCAGACCTGATGGCCCAAAAAATCTCGGTTGCCGGAAAAGTACGCGGCAACCTCAACAGCAGTGAACGGGTAGTTATCCAGAAATCAGGAGAGGTCGAGGGTAATATTATCGCCCCCCGGGTCGTTCTGGAAGACGGCTGCAAATTCAAGGGCAGCGTGGAAATGAACGTGGATTCGAGCGATTCTTCCAACCTGACAAAATTAGGTGGTTCCAAAGAAAAAGCCCCGGTGTCGGGTACGGCACCAGGCACTGCGAAACCGTCCGCCAACCCTGGAACGACACGTGCAGCCGGGTCGACTTAAATTTAAACCAAGATCTCCCCCAGCAAAGGAAATTGAACTATCTGGCCCCGAGACGCACCGGATGCGCTCGGGCATCTTTCCAGTAATTCGCGAATATCTGGATCATAAAAACACCACCGTCTTCGACCTGGGGCCCCCCACCTCCAAAAAATACAATTATCTGTGCGGATCCGGAGCCCAGGTGTACTGGGACAACACCCCAGGAAGCATCAGCAATGCCTTCCACGGCGCGGGCGTGGATGATGTCCCTGCACTGCTGAAAAAGTGGGGACCACCCAAACTGGATGGCCCGCTGGGGCTGGTTCTGGCCTGGAATTACTTCGATTACCTGGAACTGGAAGATCTTCAGATCTGGTTCAACAATTTGAGCGATTCCGTGGCTATAGGCAGCCGCATTTACTTTCTGATTCACCACTCGCCACACATCCCGGATACTGCTCCCCTGTTCGATCTGGAACTGGACGATGTGCTGCGATACAGCACTGCAAGCACAAAAAAGGTGGCACCCCGCCACCCGCCCAAGCAACTGGAGCAAATGATGCCGGGCTTCGAAATAGAAAAACTTTTCCTGATGAGTAACGGTCTACAGGAGCACCTGTTTTACAAAAACCACTAGCCTCCTCATTTCTCGCCACCCCGTGAGGATACGGGCCAGGCCGAGAGGCCTCATAACTCATAGTTCGGACATTTTCTCACCCACTCCCCATGTCTTCTTTCAAATTCGCGGCTACCTTGCGCCGATTGATCCTGTGGGTTTTGCTGGTAATAATATTTGCAACGAGCGCCATCGTCCTCTCCCTGCGATGGGTCGATCCGGCAACCAGTGCATTCATCCTGACCGCGTCCGGCAAAGGGAAAGTTCGAGGCCCACTTTGGGCGGACTGGGAAAACATCTCTCCCTGGTTGTCTATGGCCATCATCTCTGCCGAGGACCAGAAATTTCCGTTTCACCGGGGGTTCGACATAGGGTCGATAAGACAGGCCGTCAGGGAACGGATCCGGCGAGGCCGTGTTCGTGGTGCAAGCACCATCACCCAGCAACTCGCCAAGAATCTTTTTCTGTGGCCGCAAAGAAGCTGGCTGAGGAAGGGGCTGGAAGTGTACTTCACCCTTTTGCTGGAGGTTTTCCTCTCCAAGCAACGAATCCTCGAACTCTATGTGAACCTGGCGGAGTTTGGCCCTTCCCTGTTCAGCGCCGGCGAGGCGGCCCGGATCTATTTTTCAAAAAATGTCAAA
>CAXMTM010000383.1:0-2218 GCA_964196385.1 Arenicellales bacterium | reverse complement strand
CCCGATGCGCGAGGGGCTGGATGCATTGCGCGAGAGCGGTTGCCGCGTGTGCTCGGTGCACCCGATGTTCGGCCCGGATGAAATTGGACTTTCCGGACGCCACATCCTGTTCGTCGATATGGGTAACCAGGAGGCTCTGCGCGAAGCGCGGGAGTTGTTTGCCCATACTGCGGCCGATTGTGTTGAGCTGAGCCTGGAAGAGCACGACGAGGTGATGGCCTGGGTCCTGGGACTGTCACACCTGGTCAATATCGCTTTTGCCAGCACCCTGGCGCAGAGCGGGGAGGCGGTACCGCTGTTAAGAAAAATATCCAGTTCAACTTTTAACGCGCAACTGGAAGTGGCGACCCAGGTCGTTTCCGAAAACCCGCACTTGTACTATGAAATCCAGCAGGGCAATGACAAGACCGCAGAGGTGGCCAAGCATTTCCGTAAAGTGCTGGATGAGCTTGTGTGCGCCGTTGCCGAAGAAGACGAACCGGAGTTTACCCGCCATATGGGGATCGCGAATCGGCGCCTGGCCGCCGGCAAAAATGAAAACGGGTCCCCACAGTTATGAAACAGTCCGTCGCAGAACGACCTGTCATCAAACAATCCACCGGCAGGCAACTCGGGGATATCGACTGGGAAACCTGGCAGGGTAAGGATCCGGCTACCCTGGTGTTCGTGATTCGTGACGGCGAGATATTGCTGATCAACAAAAAAACCGGCCTGGGCAAGGGCAAGGTCAACGGCCCCGGCGGCAAGGTGGACCCCGGCGAAACACCCGAGGTCTGTGCAGTGCGTGAATGCCAGGAAGAGCTGAGCATCACGGTGTCCAACCTGGAGTATTGCGGCCAGCACAAGTTCCAGTTCGTTGACGGCTATTCCATCCACGTATGGGTGTATCGCACCCGGGATTTCGATGGCTTACCCACCGAATCCCGCGAGGCTAAACCATTTTGGGCGCCAGTGGATAAAATCCCGTACGAGCAGATGTGGGAAGACGATCAGTTCTGGTTGCCGATGGTGATTCGGGGCGAACGTTTTACCACGCGCTGGATTTTCGACGGCGACCACATGCTGGATTACCATATTCAGCCTGACGGAAACAATGAATCATGGGGTGACGTGCGTGATCCCAAAGTCTGGAGTAATACATGAATTTGAAATATCTCTTGGTTTTGTTGCCCGCATTGGCGGCGCCAGTATTGGTTTCAGCGGAAGAAACTGGCCTTGCGGCAACCGCCAGTATGCTCGCCCAGCGGGCAATGATTGTCGATACGCATATTGATGTACCTTACCGTCTGTTCGACGACTGGGAAGATGTCACGCAAAGCACTGAGGACGGTGACTTCGATTACGTTCGCGCCCGTAGCGGTGGTTTGAATATTCCATTCATGTCCATTTACACGCCAGCGGAATCAGAAGAGGAGGGCACCAGCTACGCGCTGGCCAACCAGTTGAGCGACAGCGTTGAGGCGCTGGTGGGCCGTGCACCCGGGAAATTTACAATCGTCAAAACCACCCAGGATGCGAAGAAAGCAATGGAGAATGGCTTGATCGGCCTGGCGATGGGTATGGAGAACGGTTCTCCGATTGACGGCAAGCTGGAAAACCTGGCGTTTTTCCATGACCGTGGCATCAGCTACATCACCCTGACGCATGCATTGAGTAATCATATTTCCGATTCTTCCTACGACGAGGAACGAAGATGGAACGGCCTGAGTCCTTTCGGCAAAGAGGTGGTTGCCGAGATGAACCGTGTGGGCATCATGGTCGACATTTCCCATGTGACCGATGAAGCCTTTTACCAGGTTCTTGAAATCAGCAATGTCCCGGTGATCGCATCCCACTCTTCCCCGCGGCATTTCACGCCCGGTTGGGAGCGCAACGTGAGCGATGAAATGATCAAGGCGCTGGCCAAAAATGGTGGTGTTATCCAGATTAATTTTGGTTCGAGCTTTGTGAACAAGGAAGCGTGGGAGTGGTACGAAACCATGGATGAGCTGCGAACCATATACCTCGAGGCGAACGGTCTGGATGAACATGGCGATGAAGCGGAGCAGTTCGAGAAGGACTACCGCATCGAGCATCCTTTTCCCTTCGCCACGCTCGCTGACCTGGTCGCAAACTTCGAGCATGTCATCAACCTGGTCGGCATCGAGCATGTCGGCATAGGCTCAGACTTCGACGGGGTCGGGGACAGCCTGCCGGAGGGCATGAAAGACGTTTCCTA
>CAXMTM010000382.1:0-9096 GCA_964196385.1 Arenicellales bacterium | reverse complement strand
GACGTCATCATCGGTCCGCGATGTTATATCGTAGGTGGCGGTTCATACCATACCGACCGGACCGACATCCCGATCCGGCAGCAGGGCATCATCGATGATGGCGGTTGTACTATCGACAACAACGTCTGGTTGGGGGCGGCGGTCAATGTGCTGGGTGGGGTGAGAGTGGAAACCGGCGCCGTGGTGGCAACGGGCGCGGTAGTGACCCGGGACGTGCCCACCAACACTATCAGTGCAGGCGTACCGGCCAGGACTATTAAACCGCGCACGGAACACGGATAGGCCCCACATGCAATCCCAGGGGGCCCGAGTCCTGTTGTTCGTTATCAAACTGGCCGTGTCCGTTGTGCTGGTGACCTGGATTGTTCAGGACGTGGACTTTTCCGAAATCGGAGGGGTGTTGCAACGGTCCAATGTAACCCTCCTGGTGTTCGCCTTCGGATTGTATTTCCTGGGCTATTTTCTGACCGCCGTAAGGTGGCGCCTGCTCATTTCCATACACGGGGTACAGCCGCCATTGCTGGTTCTGGTGCAGTCCTTCATGGTGGGCATATTCTTCAACAATTTTCTGCCGTCGACGATCGGCGGAGACGTGTCGCGCATGTACGACGTATGGCGGATTGCGAAAGACAAGTCCAGCGCCGTGTCGGTAGTGCTGGTGGACCGGTTTCTGGGCGTGACGGCGCTGATTCTGTGGGCCACCGTGGCGTTGCTGATCAGTCCGGAGATTCGGTCCCAGTCCACCGTCACTATCCCGGTACTCGCTGTTCTGGCGATGGCAGTTGCCCTGGCCATGCTCATTTTTGGCAGACCGCGGGCCATGATTACGGGCTTGATGTCCGGATTACGACGCCTGGCCGCCCGCGCACCGTCATTCGCCGGCAAGCCGATGGGCAAAATATTGAATGCCTTTGGGCCGTATTACAGCCGCAACAGGGTTCTGGTCAAGGCACTGTTGGTCTCGCTGTTACTGCAGTTGAACGTGATCATTCACTTCTGGCTGGTTGCCGTGGCCCTGGGTATAGATCTGTCGTTGTTTGCGATGTGCGTCATTATTCCGTGCATTCTGATGATCACCATGCTGCCCATCTCCATCAATGCCATCGGGGTGCGGGAGGTGTCCTTCGTATATTTCATGGGCTTGTTCGGAGTGAGCGACGAAAATGCCCTGGTTTTCGCCTGGATCGCCTTCACCTTCGTGATCGTCCAGGGCCTTCTTGGCGGCGTCGTGTTTGCGCTGCGCCGTGCGCCGCCGGACCTGTCCGGCAAAGATCATTCCGCAGGCAAAGTGCCCACCAACTGATCCGTCACCAGGATCGGGTTCACCGCGACGCCGTTGAGCAGGACTTTCCAGTTCAAGCTCCGTGCCCCGGCCCCCAACTCGCCCAGAGTCTCTCCTCTTTTGACAGATTCACCTACCGCGGTTCGAACTTGCATCAGTGGTCCCACGCGGGACTGAAGGCCCATGCCGTGATCTATGGTCAGGTAGAAGTCGATCTCTTCATTTTCCACGATGTCGACTACCACACCCTGGCCGGGGGCAAAAACTTCCGCGGCATCGGTCCCGCTTAGAATTGCCCAACTGACCGGTTGCACATCCTCATCATTCGCATAGCGGGTCCCGAACTTTGATGCACGCCTGGCCTTGACGGGGCTCATCAGGGGAAATGATGCCTCCAGTTCGGGCCGCCATGGGACGGAAGGGTTACTGTCTGGCGGGAGCACCGGTTTTTCTAAGCCTTGTTCGAACGAATAGCTGTACGGTGTAACGGAAAAGTCCAAACTGAAATCTTCCTCGGCTGTCTTTACCGTGATCAGGTAGTTGCCCAATGCCATGTCGAGATCTATGCCCACTATGCCCAACCACACGCCATTTCGATTCAGAACCAGTATCGGCCTGCGGCCGAATCGTGCTCGTGGATTTTCACCCCGGCCGGTCTGCAGTGCGATCACGGCGATGCCGCCCGGCACGGGTTGGTGTACCGGATATTGGGTGGCTCGGCTGACGGATGAAACGGCTGTAGTCAGCAGCCCAACGATGCAGCAGGTGATCAGCGATCTTTTGTCAAAGGTCACTTCTGAATCTTCTCGACCCGGCAATTCAGGGTGCCGCTGGCCAGTTTGACGTCGACGCTGCTGTCGAGTAGGACTGTGCGGGCATTGGTAACCACCTTTCCGGATTCGTCCGTGACCAGCGCATAACCGCGATCGAGTGTGGCCAGCGGGCTTACCGAGTCGAGGCGGGCTGCCGCCGTGTGGAGGCGCTGGCGCGAGGGTTGTGCCAATCGCTCACCGCTTCCGGCCAGGCGTTGCCTTAAGCCGTGCAGGCGCCAGCCTGTATTTTGCAACCTGTTATCCGGGCTATGCTGCATCAGGCCCTGAGACAGAAGGTTGAAGTTCAATTTTCTTGTAGCCAGATTAGCTTTTAAGCCCGCGCCAAGCCTGCTGTAGAGCAGCTGAAACTGATGCCTTGCTTGCGCGTATTGACGGGTGGGGTGGATCAGTCTGTGGCTGTAGAGGTCGTTGCGTTGCATCGCCTGTTCGATTTTTCTGTTGATGTGGGACAACAGTTGCGATATGCCGGAGTCCACCTGCCGTCGCAACTGATCTCCGTCCGGTACCGTGAGTTCGGCCGCCGCGGTAGGTGTGGGCGCGCGTGTATCCGCGACGAAGTCCGCAATGGTGTAGTCGGTTTCGTGGCCAATACCGGTGACGACGGGTATGGTGCAGTCGGCTATGGCACGCGCCACCTGCTCCTCGTTGAATACCCACAAGTCTTCCAGCGATCCGCCGCCTCGCGCCAGGATCAGGACATCGCATTCAGCTCTGTGCTGCGCGATTTCGAGCGCCTGAATCACCCCGTCGGTGGCCAGGCCGCCTTGTACCGGGGTGGCATAGATAATAAGGGGTATGGCGGCGAAGCGCCGGCGGCAAGTGGTAATGATGTCCCTCACCGCGGCCCCGGTAGGGGAGGTGATAATGCCTATTTTCCGGGGGATGCCGGGTAAGGGTTTTTTACCGGCGGCATCGAACAGCCCCTCCGCCTGCAGCTTACCTTTTAGTTGTTCGAACCGCATCCGCAGGGCGCCTTCGCCGGCGGGTTCAACATGCTGGACCACCAGCTGAAAGTCGCCCCGCGGTTCATAGATGGTGAGGCGGGCGCGCATCAGGACCTGGTCTCCGTCCGCGGGTGCGTAGTCGAACAGGGCGCGCCTGTTTCGAAAGTAAGCGCACCTGACCTGTGCGGAACCGTCCTTCAGAGTGAAATACAGGTGTCCGGAACCCGGCGCAGACAGGTTGGAGATTTCTCCCTCTACCCAGACTTGTGAAAACGTGGATTCCAGCAGTTGCCGTGCCGCCTTATTGAGCCGGTCGACGGTATAGACTTCCCGTGTCGGGCTCGTTTTGGGCCGGGCTTCAGTTTGGGCTTTAGGAAATTCTCGCATGATCCACTCGTTCAGGCAAAAACCGGCGTTTGATGTTTCCGATCAGGCTCCGGATCATAAGCAATTTTGACGCCCCTGCCTAATGTACCAGCCCCCATTCCCCGGACTGCTTCTTTTACCCTGGCAGCGAAATTACTCCGCCTGTGTTGCGTTAATTTACAGGTTGCCTGTGGAAAAAATTCTGCTAATCCGTATAATTTGCCGATGGAAAATATCAAACAAGCCCTCACCTTCGACGATGTGCTCCTGGTGCCCGCATTGTCCGAAGTGTTGCCGAGAGAAGTCGGTCTGTCCACGCAGTTAAGCCGCAACGTCCAACTCAATATTCCGCTGCTTTCCGCCGCCATGGACACCGTAACCGAGTCCGGCACGGCGATTTGCCTTGCCCAGGAAGGCGGTCTGGGTGTGGTGCACCGCAACCTGACGCCCGAACAGCAGGCCGCGGAGGTCAAACAGGTCAAAAAACACGAGGCAGGGATCATTGCCGACCCCATAACCGTATCCGCCAGCGCCACCATTCAGGAAGTGCTGGATCTGACCCGGCACCATCGTATTTCGGGGGTGCCGGTTATCGACGACGATAAACTGGCGGGGATCGTAACCAGCCGGGATCTGCGCTTCGAAACACGTTTCGATGCGCCGGTCAGCAAAGTAATGACGGCCCGGGACAAGCTGGTGACGGTCAAGGAGGGCGCGTCGCGCGAAGAGGTGCAATCGCTGTTGCACGAACACCGCATTGAGAAAGTACTGGTAGTCGACGACGATTTCAATCTGCGTGGTCTGATCACCGTCAAGGACATTCAGAAATCCACCGAACACCCGCACGCGTGCAAGGATCCGCAGGGCCGCTTGCTGGCGGGCGCCGCGGTCGGGGTCGGGGCTGATACCGACGACAGGGTCGAACGCCTGGTCGCCGCCGGCGTGGATGCCATCGTCGTAGATACGGCCCATGGCCATTCCCGTCTGGTGCTCGATCGCGTGCGGCAGATCAAGGCGGCATATGCCGGCACCGAGGTGATTGCCGGCAACATCGCCACCGCCGCGGCAGCCCGTGATCTGGTGGATGCAGGCGTGGACGCAGTAAAAGTCGGCATCGGGCCAGGTTCCATATGTACCACCAGGATGGTGGCCGGTGTGGGTATTCCCCAGATCACCGCTATAGCGGATGTATCAGCCGCCCTGGCGGGTTCGTCGGTGCCGGTCATTGCGGACGGTGGTATAAGATTTTCGGGCGATATTGCCAAGGCCATTGCCGCCGGGGCCCACAGCGTGATGCTGGGCAGTCTGCTGGCTGGCACCGATGAGGCGCCGGGGGAGATAGAGATGTACCAGGGACGGTCCTACAAGTCCTACCGGGGCATGGGGTCTCTGGGCGCGATGCAAACCGGATCGAAGGACCGGTATTTTCAGGAAGGCACGGAATCGCCACAAAAACTCGTACCCGAAGGCATTGAGGGCCGCGTACCCTACAAAGGGCCGTTGGTCAACATCATTCACCAGTTGATGGGAGGCGTCAGGGCCAGCATGGGATATACCGGCAGCGCCGATCTGGATACGTTCAGGACCCAAACAAAATTCGTTCGCATCACCAATGCCGGCATCACGGAAAGCCACGTACACGATGTCAGCATAGTCAAGGAAGCACCGAATTATCAAGTCAGCAAATAAGCAGTGTCCATTCGAAAACTGCGGCGACCGTTATCCCGACACAAGCCTTAAAATACGAGTGCGTTGCTAAACAATAGTGAATCGAATGTCAGATATTCATGGTGACCGCATACTGATCCTCGATTTCGGGGCACAGTACATACAGCTCATTGCCCGCCGCGTCCGGGAGGCCGGGGTGTATTGCGAGATCCAGCCTTATGACATCAGCCTGGACAGCGTGAAGACTTTCAACCCGAAGGGGATCATCCTGTCCGGCGGACCATCGACGGTGACCGAGGACCAGATTGCACGACCCCCGGCGGGAGTATACGAACTCGGTGTCCCCGTGCTGGGCATTTGTTATGGTATGCAATGCATGGCCGACGCGTTGGGCGGTGCCGTCGAGAGCGCCGAAAAACGAGAATACGGGCACGCCAATATTGAGCTTGCAGGCAGTGGTGGGTTGTTTGAAAAAATCCATGGGTCCGGCACGCGCTGTTTTGATGTCTGGATGAGCCACGGCGACAAGGTGATTACGCTGCCGGAGGGGTTCCACGTTTCCGGGTCTACCGCCAACTCACAACTGGCCGCAATATCGGATGACGACAGGCGATTCTATGGCGTGCAGTTCCACCCGGAAGTAACGCAAACCCGGTACGGTTCCGAAATCATCCAGCGCTTTATCCACGACATCTGCGGCTGCGGCAATACCTGGACGCCCGGTAATATTATCGAGAACGCGATTGTTTCGGTCCGGGAAAAGGTGGGTGCTGATCAGATCATTCTCGGCTTGTCCGGCGGGGTCGATTCTTCCGTTGTAGCGGCATTGTTGCACCAGGCTGTGGGCGATCAGCTGACCTGTATTTTTGTCGATACCGGGCTGCTCCGGCTACACGAAGGTGATGAAGTAACCAGGACGTTCAATGACAGCCTGGGTCTGAAAATCATCAGGGTCAACGCGGAACAGCGGTTCCTGCAAGCCCTCGAGGGAGTGGCAGACCCGGAGCAGAAACGTAAGATTATAGGCCGGATTTTCGTGGAAGTTTTCGAACAACAGGCGGGCAAGTTCGAAAATGCCCGGTGGCTGGCGCAGGGGACGATTTATCCGGATGTCATAGAGTCCGCGGGAGCGGGTTCCGGCAAAGCCAAGGTCATCAAATCTCACCACAATGTAGGCGGCCTTCCGCAACAGATGAAACTGAAGCTGCTGGAACCGTTGCGTGAATTGTTCAAGGACGAGGTGCGCAAGGTCGGTGTCGAACTGGGCTTGCCGGAGAAGCTGGTTTACCGGCACCCGTTTCCGGGCCCGGGGCTGGGCGTGCGCATTCTCGGTAAAGTTAAAAAGGAATATGCGGACATGCTCAGAGAAGCGGACGCGATCTATATGCAGGAACTCGTCGACAGTGGATGGTACGACAAGGTCAGCCAGGCATTTGCGGTGTTCCTGCCGGTCAGGTCGGTGGGTGTGGTTGGAGACAACCGGGCTTACGAATATGTCATTGCGCTTCGCGCCGTCGAGACGGTGGACTTCATGACCGCCAGGTGGGCGCAATTGCCCTACGAGTTGTTGGCTCATGTTTCAAATCGAATCATCAACGAGATACCGGGCATAAGCCGGGTGGCCTACGATATATCCAGTAAACCGCCGGCGACCATAGAGTGGGAGTGAGGGTATCGGAATCGGTTGCTTGAACCAGGCGGATATCGATGCGCGCTGGATGCAAAAAGCATTACAGCTTGCTCGCAAAGCAGAACAAAGAGGTGAAGTCCCGGTAGGTGCCGTGGTCGTACGCGACGGTATTTTTCTCAGCGAAGGCTTCAATTGTCCCATAGGGTCCGCTGATCCCGGCGCACACGCGGAAATGGTTGCACTGCGTGAGGCGGGCAGGGTGCTCGGCAACTATCGTCTTTCCGGCACCGAGTTATATGTGACGCTGGAGCCTTGCCCGATGTGTGCAGGCGCCATTGTCCATGCCAGGGTGCACAGGGTGATTTACGGGACGCCGGATCCCCGCTCCGGTGCGGCCGGTTCGGTCATGGATATTCTGCGCACCGATACCCTGAATCATCGCTGTGAAGTGACTGCAGGGATATTGCAACGGGAGTGCGCGGACATGATCGCCGGTTTTTTCAAAGCAAAACGCAAAAACCAGATGATGGAAAAGACCTGACCGGGGTCCTGGCCCCCATTTCTCACCGGATTGACGAGCCCTCCCTGAATCTTTGAATAAACAAGAATCTTTGAATCCACAAGGCATTTCCTTCAGTCGGAAATACACAATACGACTGAAGTAGTGCCTTGTGAATCCAAATCTCTACGCGATCATCTCGCCCCCCGGTGAGAAATGGGGGCTAGCCGGACGCTTTGGTATCTTGCTCCTGGCTGATCTTGACCAGCACATCGTAGAAAGTCCGAATCCGTGTGACGAAGGCGAAGGCCTCGCCGCCGCGCGCCTGGCCGTATTTTGTTTGTTCATACCATTCCGGTTCAGAAAGTAAAGGCAGGAACTCCTTGACGTCGACCCATTTGTCCGGGCTTTTACCGGTTTTCTGGGTCAATATGCGCGCATCTTCGAAGTGACCGAATCCCAGATTATAAGCGGCCAGTGAGAACCACATGCGATCGGGTTGCTGGATCCGTTGAGGAATTTTCCGGTCCATTAATTTTAGATATCCGGCGCCGCCCAGGATGTTCTGCCGGGGATTTGTCCGGTCCTCGATTTGCATCTGTTCGGCAGCGGCCCTGGTGAGTTGCATGATGCCCTTTACGCCGGTCGGAGAAACAGCATCAGGGTCCCAATGGGATTCCTGATACGCCACGGCGGCGAGCAGGCGCCAGTCTATGCCGGTCTGTTCTTCGGCCTCCCTGAACAGTTTCTCGTACAAAGGCAGGGTGGCGAATATCTTGCGTCGATACTCGGAAATATTTATGTAGTTATAGCTCTCCGCGGTGCCATAATAACGCTCACGCAGCCTCTCCAGTTCGCCACTTTCTTCAAGTTCACCAAGGTAGGCGGAAGCAATGTTGTAAATACTGTCGTCGTCAGAGAGCGGAAATGCCCAGGCCAGTTTTTCGGATTCGTTGAGGTTGAACCCCACCCGCAATTCAGGGTAGTACTGGCGCGCCACGGCAATGATGTTCGAGTCCGTAATGGCAATATCCGTCACGCCCTGCCAGACATCATAGAGCAGTTGTTCGGCGTTTTTTTCGCTGGTTTCCGTCCAGGCAAGATCCGGTAAGCTGGCTTTGAGTTCACTCAGATGCTGTGCGACGCTACTGCCCGCCACCACGGTAATCTCACGGCCCAACAGATCGTTGACGGTGCCGGGCTGTTTACTGCCTTGCAGGTATACCACCTGTTGCTCGATCTGCTGGTAGGGTGGGGTGAACCTGACCAGTTGTTTGCGTTCCTCGTTGACGATAAGCCCGGCCGCGGCAAAATACGCGTCGCCCCTGGCCAGCCGGGGAAAAATTGAAGCAACGCTGTCAGCCGTCTCCATGACCAGATCGACCCTGAGCTTTTCGGCCAACCCGCCGGCCAGTTCGTACTCAAGGCCCAGCGCATGTTCCGCTCCTTCGTAGTAGGTTGTCGGGCTGTTTATGGTCAGCACGGTCAGCACCCTGGCTTCCCTCACAGCATCCAGAGCCGACCCGCGCGGGCGGTCGTAGATCAGGAATAGCGGCAGCACGGCGATGGTAACGAATACCATGGTCAATGGCCCAAACTTTTTGTAAAATGGCGGTGGTGTTTTTGTTGACTCGTCGTTTGTGGCCAAATTTGCACCCGGGGCTTGTGACATGTTGACAAGATACGTAAGCTTATCCGCTTTGTCTTTCCATGCCCATATTTTCTATGAGGCTTGGGTTAGCAAACATTATTCCCTGGGCATGTAACCGCTCCGGGTCCTGAGGAGAGGTGGCTGAGTGGCCGAAAGCGCCGGATTCGAAATCCGGTATACCTTCAGGGGTATCGTGGGTTCGAATCCCACCCTCTCCGCCATA
>CAXMTM010000381.1:0-2746 GCA_964196385.1 Arenicellales bacterium | reverse complement strand
GCAGGCGCTGGATCTGGCCCGGCAGGTCGGGGTGAAGTTGCCGGCGACCCGGCTGGGCCGGGATCTTTATGATCAACTCATCGAGCAGGGAGACGGGGACCTGGATCACAGCGCGCTGATCAAGGTGCTGCGCCGGTAAGCCTCGGCGCTGTATGTGGAGGAAAGACAACTCCAACTCCACACGATGGGGCAATCCGAGGTTGCGTAGCGGTTCAGTTTTTTTGATCAAATGGCTATATAATTACCCCATCATTACCGTATTAAAAAACTAGCGAGAGACCCCCTGCATGGATCCTTTGTTCGATGTACTGTTCAGTTTCTGGACCGGCCTCGCGGTCGTTCTTCTTGTACTGTTGAAGTCGTCTATAAAACCCGTTCCCCAGAACCGGGCGTACGTGATCGAGCGCTTCGGTAAATACCGGGGTACTTTGACCGCGGGCCTGAACTTCATCGTGCCATTCATCGAACGCGTCTCCTATAACCAGTCGCTTAAGGAGCAGGCGTATGATGTGCCCAGTCAGAGTGCGATCACCAAAGACAATATCGCCCTTTCTGTCGACGGCGTGCTTTACCTGAAAGTCCTGGACGCGTACAAAGCTAGTTACGGTGTGGAGGACTACGTGTTTGCAGTTACTCAACTGGCGCAGACCACCATGCGTTCGGAGATCGGAAAGATCGATCTGGACAAGACCTTTGAAGAACGTGACGCACTGAATATCGGGATTGTTTCCGCGATCAATCTCGCGGCGGAACCCTGGGGTGTGCAGGTTCTCAGATACGAAATCAAGGATATTGTTCCGCCGCAGACCGTACTGCAGGCGATGGAACGGCAAATGAAAGCGGAGCGTGAAAAACGCGCGGTCATCCTGGATTCCGAAGGCGAACGCCAATCCGCGATCAATGTAGCAGAGGGCCAAAAGCGGTCGCAAGTACTGTCCGCGGAAGCGGACCGGGCGCAACAGATCCTGCGGGCGGAGGGCGAGGCAAAGGCGATCGAAATGGTAGCGGAAGCGAAGGCAATGGCATTGCGCACCATCGGCGAGGCCGCCGCAACCGAGAAGGGGCAAAAAGCCGTTCAGCTTGATCTCGCCACCGCTGCCATCGAGGCGAAACGGGCGATTGCAAAGGACTCAACCGTGGTCCTGATGGAAGGGAAATCCAGTGAAGCGAGCCACGTTGTCGCCGAAGCCATCGCCATTGTCAGCGCCATGAACAAGAGCGAGGCATTTTCAGGAAAAGCCCCGGCAGAACCCGGTTATAAGCAGACATGATGCGGATATGATCGGGTATTTTGAAGCGAATCAGCACGCCTTCTGGTTTGCCGTCGGTTTTGTCCTGCTCGCCATTGAAATAGGGTTCCTGGGACTGGCCAGCGGCATCGTCCTGTTTTCCGGGATAGGTGCACTGCTGACCGGTGTGTTGATCTGGCTTGGGTGGCTGCCGCAGACGTGGCTGGCGGGTATTGCCAGTTTCGGTATCAGTTCCTTTTTGAGCGCGGTCGTCATGTGGAAACCGCTGCTCAGATTTCAGAACCAGAAAGTGCCCGCCAAGGACAATAGCAGCGACTTGATCGGCTACGAGTTTCGTTTGCAACAACCCGTCACCACCACCGATCATGGCAAGACGCAGTACTCGGGGATCGAGTGGCGGGTGGAGATCGATGGTCGCAGCGGGTTGACGTCCCTGGAGTCAGGTAGCAAGGTCGTGGTTACGTCGGTGGATGCCGGAGTTTTCAGGGTCAAGCCCGGAAAATGAACACATACAAGATAGCAGTGATTCCCGGCGACGGCATCGGCAAAGAAGTGGTTCCGGAAGGGATGCGTGTTCTGGAGGCCGTGGGCAGGCGCTTCGATATCCGGTTTCAATGGACTGAATTCCCATGGAGTTGTGAAACTTACATGACTACCGGGAAAATGATGCCGGATGACGGCATCGATCAGCTCAGGAAATTCGACAGCATCTACCTCGGCGCGGTGGGATTCCCGGGTGTCGCCGATCACGTTTCACTGTGGGGATTGCTTATCCCAATTCGCCGCGAGATGCAGCAATACATTAACTTGCGGCCGGTCAAACTTCTCGACGGGATCGAATCGCCGTTGAAGAACCGCGCTGCGGCTGACATTGATTTTTACGTGGTGCGTGAGAATAACGAGGGCGAATACTCCGAAATCGGCGGCCGTATGTACGCTGGTACAGAACTGGAAATGGTAGTCCAGGAAAACGTGTTTACGCGCCGGGGCGTCGACCGTGTACTGAAATATGCCTTCGAACTGGCCAGCAACCGGCCTGCCAGGCATGTAACGTCAGCAACGAAATCAAACGGTATCGTTTACACCATGCCCTATTGGGATGAGCGCTTCGCCGCTATGGCCGGACACTATCCGGACATCAGGACGGACCAGTATCACATCGATATTCTGACCGCGAACTTCGTACTGCATCCAGACTGGTTCGATGTGGTGGTGGGCAGCAATTTGTTTGGGGATATTCTGTCGGATCTGGGCCCCGCTATCGCTGGAACCATTGGCGTTGCGCCTTCGGCGAACATCAACCCCGAAAAAGACTATCCGAGCATGTTCGAGCCGGTGCACGGCTCCGCACCGGATATCGCCGGCAAGGGAATAGCCAATCCGATAGGCCAGATCTGGTCCGGCGCCATGATGCTGGAGCATCTCGGCGAGTCCGATGCCGCGCGGTCCATAGAAGGCGCCATCGAACAAGTGCTGGCGTTATCCGATATCCGCAC
>CAXMTM010000380.1:0-2990 GCA_964196385.1 Arenicellales bacterium | reverse complement strand
TATCGAAGGCCTCTGCGCGATTTTCTCGCCGGTGGGGGAAAATGCGGGTTAGATTTCTACCATTTCGAAATCTTCCTTGCCGGCGTCACAGTCGGGGCATATCCACGTGTCGGGAATGTCGTCCCATCGTGTCCCCGGAGTAAATCCCTCTTCGGGAAGCCCCTTCTCTTCCTCGTAGATAAAACCACAAATTACACACATATAAGTCTTGTATTCCACAGCCCACCCATTCTCCCTGGTACAAAAAAATAGCTATTATAGCGTTTCCAAATTGGAAAACGTCGCCAGTAAAGTCGCAGACATGGCAGCAACAATCAGCACCGGCCTATTCTTAAAACATCAGCCAAAGGCAACGTAAATGAACACTTCTTTTTCGATCGCGAAGCAGTATATTCCCGGCGGGGTAAATTCCCCTGTTCGCGCCTTCAAGAGCGTCGGCGGCGAACCCGTGTTCATCAAGCGCGCGCAGGGGGCCTACCTCTGGGATATCGATGAAAAACGCTATATAGACTACGTTGGTTCCTGGGGTCCGATGATCCTCGGCCACGCCCATCCGCAGATCATCGCCACGGTCAAGCGCGTTGCCGAAAACGGTCTCAGCTTTGGGGCGCCAACGCTGATAGAAACGGAGCTCGCCGCAAGAATCTGCCAACTGATCCCTTCCGTGGATAAGGTCAGAATGGTCAGTTCCGGAACGGAAGCCACCATGAGTGCCGTGCGATTGGCTCGGGGCTTCACCGGTCGCGACAAAATCGTTAAATTTGAGGGCTGTTACCACGGTCATGCCGACAGTCTTCTGGTCAAGGCCGGGTCCGGAGCACTGACGCTTGGTGTGCCCACATCCCCCGGGGTGCCTGCAGATCTCGCCCGTCATACGGTTACACTCGAATACAATAATGCCGAGCAGGTACGACAGGTTTTTACGGATATCGGCAGGGAGGTCGCCGCCATCATAGTGGAGCCGGTTGCGGGTAACATGAACTGCGTTCCCCCGGTGCCTGGTTTCCTTGAAACCCTGCGTGAAGTGTGCAGCGAGTATGACAGCATCCTGCTGTTCGACGAGGTAATGACCGGCTTCCGCGTGGGCCTGACCGGAGCACAGGGGATGTACGGAATCACTCCTGACCTCAGCACCTTCGGTAAAGTTATCGGCGGCGGGATGCCGGTAGGCGCCTTTGGGGGCCGTGCTGAAATTATGGACCACATCGCGCCGGACGGTCCGGTCTACCAGGCCGGGACACTGTCCGGGCACCCGGTCGCCATGGCGGCGGGGCTCGAAACCCTGCGGCTTATCTCCGAGCCCGGGTTCTTCCAGACCGTTACCGAAAAAACAGCGTACCTGACGTCCCAAATCAAGGCAGCGGCCGACCGCCACGGCGTGCCGCTGTGCACGCAACATGTCGGTGCCATGCTGGGCTTGTTCTTCACGGACCGGGATGAGGTGCGCTCTTTCAAGGAGGTGATGGAATGTGACGTGGAGAATTTCAATGCGTATTTCCACGGCATGATGGACGCCGGAATCTACCTGGCTCCCTCAGCCTTCGAGGCCGGGTTCGTCTCCATGGCCCATAGCCAGCAGGACCTCGACGCAACAGTGTCCGCCGCCAGCGACGTGTTCTCCGGTCTATAAATTGGTTTTCAGCCGGCCGGGCTGATGATACGCAGATTGACCGGATACCTGGCCTGTTCGCCGCGCTGCGCCCGTAACGCAGCAAACAGGGTCATGGAGAAATGGAACACTACCAGCACGAACACCATGACCAGGCCGACGAATACTGCGCTGAGCATTATCCCGATCAGCCCGAAAAAGGTCACGGTCAACTGGAAATTCAATGACTCCCGGCCGGCTTCGTCGACCCCGGGAACCTGTTGGCGTTTCGTAACCCAGATAACCAGGGGCGCCAGGATATGGCCAAAGGGCAGTATGTAACCCAGCAGCGCGCCCAGGTGGCAACACATGCACCAGAACCGTTCATGTTGGCTTTCTGCTTTTGTCTCCAGGGCCGCCGGGGCCGCCGCGACACACCGGGCCCACTGAATGGCCCCGATGAGTACCAGCAGGGTGCCGAGGGTCCATACCACGATGGCATTTACAAAAGATATTGCAAAGTGCGGTGGGTCAGGGTGGATCCCTGCCCGGGCACCGACCAGCACAAGTTCTTCCCCTTGGCCTTGCAGATCGAAATCGAGCGCTACGGTTTCCTGGCCCTCGTCCAGTTGCAGCACCGGAAATCGCTTTACGATGTGTGCCGGACCCTGGCTTGTATTCTCACGGGCAGGTGCCCCGCCGCCTGATACTTCCACTGAGCCGGCGTGCTGCTGCTGAACCCGGGAGCCATTTTTCAGGGTGTACTCATAGCGCATGGAGACAGGCCCGGATACTACCGTGATGGCGTCAACCTCGAGGGACAACACGATCTTGTCGTGCACTCCTACCGCAAACTCCTCATCGGTCTGGCCATCCGGCAACAGGTCAACCCACTGCGCAGGGTCCGGCGCAGCCATCCTGTACAATGTGTTCACCACCGGGATGCAGCTGGCGAGCACCAGCAACATACCTGCTAGAATGATATGGATAGAAAATTTTCTCATGAGTCGCCGTCGATAACCCGGACATTTCACAAATCTGCGCAAAGATTGCGCAGTATATTGTTTTCACAAGGAACAACAGAAGGAATATTGTTGATTACGACCGACTGAGGAAATATATCTTGTGGGATCAATAGACTAGCGAGATTGTGCATGATTTGTGGAATGTCCGGGTTAAAGCCAGCCTGAAACAAATATATAGGTCTGTGCGCATATTTTCACTGACAATCGTCTGTCTGGTTTTTCTGATCCTGGGGCCAGGTCTTGCAGGGGCAGGGCAGGGCGAAGACCGGCGTCTGGCAGCCGGGGTATTTCTGGTGGCGGCCCCGGATATGAGAGACCCCAGGTTTTCGCGGACGGTAATCCTGCTGGTGCAGCATTCCGCCGAGGGATCGATGGGG
>CAXMTM010000379.1:0-2502 GCA_964196385.1 Arenicellales bacterium | reverse complement strand
GACCCGGATCTGCGTCGTGAACTGGACACGCGCGGCCGGCATCACGGCTGGCCATCGCTGTATAAAGAACTCGAGAAGATGGACCCTGAGCGCGCAGCCCGAATTCAACCCGGCGACAAACAGCGAATCCAACGGGCACTGGAAATCGTCATGTTGACGGGTAAATCGGCAACGGCGGCCCAATCCGGTGCGGGGTTTTCCCATGACAGCCCCCTGCGGATTTGTAAACTGGCCCTGGTGCCGGCGGACAGAGCGTGGCTGCACCATAGAATCGAGCAAAGATTTGAATCAATGCTCAACAATGGGTTGGTCCGGGAAGTTCGTAACCTGTTAATGGAAAAGGGAATTTCCCCGGAACTACCGGCACTGAAAATGGTCGGATATCGACAAGTTGTTCAGTATCTGTTGCAACAAATTGAGTATAATGAAGTTGGGAGACGGGGTATTGCAGCGACCCGGCAATTGGCCAAAAGGCAGTTGACATGGTTGCGCAATCAGCCGGGAGTAACCTGGCTGGATTGCACTTCGTATGGGCTACTGGAGACCATGACTGTTTATATCAGCACAAAACTGACTGTTATGGGCCAATGATATGGACCAATGTCCGGGAAATGACTTGAAATTTTTCGTTAAGACCCCGATCTGGTAATCTAACGTATAAATAACAATCAGGAGCTATGATCATGGCACAACAAAAAGGGACGTCATTGCAGGACCCATTTCTGAACGTCCTGCGTAAAGAAAGAATCCCCGTGTCAATATATCTGGTTAACGGAATCAAACTGCAGGGACAGGTAGAGTCGTTTGATCAGTTCGTCGTATTGCTGAAAAACACCGTGAGCCAGATGATATATAAACACGCAATTTCCACTGTGGTCCCGAGTCGGCCCGTAAAGATTACGAGTGACGGCGAAGAAGAAGACACAAATTCCTGATACGGCACCCAATCCGACCGCGAGCGTGCGGGTGCGCAAAAAAAGAATTTGAAAGAAAGCGCGATTTTAGTCCATCAGCAGACCGGGCGGGTTAACGGCAGGGAGTCTGTGGAGGAACTTCGGCTGCTCGCTGAGAGCGCCGGCGCCGCCGTGGTGAGTTGTGTGTCCACGTCACGCAAGGTGGCTGATCCTGCAACCTACATTGGCAAAGGTAAAGTTGCGGAGCTCTCCGAGCAAGTCAAACAACTGGATGCGGATCTGGTCATTATCAACCACTCGGTGTCGCCGATCCAGGAGCGCAACCTGGAGCGCGCCGTGGAGAGCCGCGTGCTCGATCGCACCGGATTGATCCTCGATATATTTGCACAGCGCGCGGCAACCCATGAAGGCAAGCTCCAGGTCGAGTTGGCGCAACTTCGACATCTTTCCACCCGCCTGGTTCGGGGTTGGACCCATCTGGAACGGCAAAAGGGAGGCATCGGGCTGCGCGGACCGGGAGAGACCCAGCTGGAGACGGACCGGCGCCTTATCGGCCGGCGCATCAAACACTTGAAGAAGCGCCTCGACAAGGTGTCCGCGCAACGGGGATTGCGGCGTAAATCACGCCGCAAGGTGCCCATACCCACCGTATGTCTGGTGGGTTATACCAATACCGGAAAATCTTCCCTGTTCAATAAATTGACCGGAGCCGACGTTCTGGCTGTAGATCAACTGTTCGCCACACTGGACCCAACCATGCGGCGGCTTGATCTGCCGGATCGCGGTTCGGTAATCCTGTCCGACACGGTCGGCTTTATTCGGGATCTGCCACACACACTGGTGCAGGCGTTTCATTCGACCCTGGAGGAAGTGACTCAGGCGGCACTGTTGATTCACGTTGTGGACGCCAGCGATGAGGAGCACGATGTTCATATGGGTCAGGTCGATGCGGTGCTGGAAGAACTCGGCGCCGGCGAGATTCCCGTCATTACGGTATATAACAAGATCGATCTCACCGGCCGCACAAGCACGTGCGAGTGCAACGAACAAGGCTTGCCCGATAGGATCTGGCTCTCGGCCCACAGAGGAGATGGCCTGGATGTGCTGCGCGACGCGGTGCAGCAGCATGTCAACCGGTTCAATCGTGTTTGTGTATTCCACATTCCCCCGATCGCAGCCGAAGTCCGCGCTTTTCTGTATCGCCACGCCAATGTGATCGAAGAGGACTGCGACCAGGATGGAGCATGGATGATCCGCGCGGAAATCGCGGATTCTGAAATGGGCCGCTTGCACGGCTTCGACAGGTTTAAAGGGTGCTCGGTGGTCACCGAAGCGCGGGGTTCTGACACAGACGCAGTCTGGTCCGATAATTTCGAATGGGCGATGTAGATATGCCATGTCATGGTACACTGCACCGTGTGTGCCGGGAATCGGCAAATAGTCGTATTTAAGGAGTATAGAGATGCCTTGGAATCAGCCTGGTTCAGGCGGTAACAAAGACCCGTGGGGTGGGGGCGGTGGCCGACAGAGCCCGCCGGACCTCGATGATATTGTGAAAAATGTCCAGAAGAGTCTGGGCGGACTGCTT
>CAXMTM010000378.1:0-14111 GCA_964196385.1 Arenicellales bacterium | reverse complement strand
TTCGAGCTCGATTTTTTTGGCAGGCGATTGACCTTCCTGGATACGCCCGGCCATGCGCGGCACCACTTTTGCGTTGTCGATAGCGAACACAGAATAATATTTTCTGGGGACACCATGGGTATTTCCTATCGCATGTTCGACAGCCCAAACGGTCCCTTTGTTTTTCCGACATCAAGCCCGGTCCAGTTCGAACCGGACCTGTTGCATCGCTCCATCGATCGTCTCATGGCCACTGACCCGCGTCACATATTTCTTACTCATTTTGGAAAAATAGAGGCAAGCGCCCGCATCGCCGACGCACTCCACCGCCAGATCAGCGGGTTCGTCTCTATCGCTACCAATCTTTCGGACCCGCTGGATCCCGCGGAACTCAGGCAACGCATCGCGCATTACATGCTGGAAGAGGCCAGGCTCCACGGGGTATCCCGGCCTGAGTCACAAATACGGGCTGGCCTGAGCATGGACGCCGGACTCAATGCCGATGGCATTGCGGTGTGGCTGTCGAGACAAAAAAAGACAGCACACTGAAATGTGAAATCCTGATCTGCTACTTGTTGGCCCTGTTTTCGATCAGGTGTTCGACCACCGAGGGATCCGCCAGCGTGCTGGTGTCACCTAGGTTCCCAAACTCGTTTTCGGCGATCTTGCGCAGGATGCGCCGCATGATCTTGCCTGAACGTGTCTTCGGCAATCCGGGCGCCCACTGGATCAGGTCCGGCGTCGCAATCGGTCCGATCTCCTGTCGCACGTGGCGCACCAGGTCCTTGCGCAATTCCTCCGTCGGCTCGATGCCCGACATCAGCGTGACATAGGCATAAATGCCCTGGCCCTTGATATGGTGCGGATAGCCCACCACCGCTGCTTCCGCAACCGCGTCGTGCAGCACCAGAGCACTCTCTACCTCGGCAGTGCCCATGCGGTGACCGGATACGTTGATGACGTCATCCACCCGACCGGTGATCCAGTAGTAGCCGTCCTCATCCCTTCTGCATCCGTCGCCGGTGAAATAATAACCCGGATACATGGCGAAGTAAGTATCGAAAAACCGCTGCTGGTCGCCATATACCGTGCGCATCTGCCCCGGCCAGGAACGGGTTATGACCAGGTTGCCCGATGCCTCACCTTCCAGGATCTGGCCCTGCTCATCCAACAGGGCCGGCTCGATCCCGAAAAAAGGCAGCGTTGCTGAACCCGGTTTGAGCGCTATGGCCCCGGGCAGTGGTGTAATCAAGATACCGCCGGTCTCGGTCTGCCACCAGGTATCCACGATCGGGCAGCGTTCTTCACCAACAACATGGTAGTACCACTCCCAGGCCTCCGGATTGATCGGCTCACCCACGGTGCCGAGTAAACGCAGGCTTTTACGGCTGGTGCTGGTGACATAGTCATTGCCGGCACCCATCAGCGCGCGCAGCGCCGTGGGGGCGGTGTAAAAAATATTGACCTGGTGTTTGTCCACCACCTGCCAGAAGCGGCTGGCGTCGGGATAGTTGGGTACGCCTTCGAACATGAGCGTCGTAGCACCGTTGGTCAGGGGACCATATACGATGTAGGAGTGACCCGTCACCCAGCCCACGTCCGCGGTGCACCAGTAAATATCGCCGTCGTGGTAGTCGAACACATACTTGTGCGTGATCGCGGTATAAAGGTTGTAACCGCCGGTTGTATGGCAAACGCCCTTGGGCTGGCCGGTGGAACCGGAGGTGTAAAGGATGAACAGCGGGTCTTCCGCGTCCATTTCCTCCGCCGGACAGTCCGCCGAAGCGCCTGCCACAAGCTCGTGGTACCACACGTCGCGGCCGTCCCGCCAATTCGTCTCGCCGCTGGTCCATTGCACGACGATCATGTGTTCGATGCTCGGGGTTTTTTCACACGCTTGATCGGAATTGGCCTTGAGCGGAATCGGCTTGCCCCCCCGCAACCCCTCGTCGGCCGTAATCAGGATCCTGCATTCCGAATCGTTGATCCGGTCCTTCAACGCCTCCGGTGAGAAACCGCCGAACACGATGGAGTGAATGGCGCCGATCCTGGCACAAGCGAGCATGGCCACCGCGGCCTCGGGAATCATCGGCATGTAGATACACACCCGGTCTCCTTTCTGTACACCAAGACTCTTCAGGCCGTTGGCGAACCTGCACACTTCCTCGTGCAGTTCCCGGTAGGTGATTTTCCGGTCGACTTCGGGATCGTCCCCCTCCCAGATTATGGCTACCTGATCGCCCCGCGTTTCGAGGTGCCTGTCGAGGCAGTTGTAGGACACATTCAGCTTTGCGCCCTCGAACCACCTGATGCGGGCCTGGTGAAAGTCACAGTCCATGACCGTGTCCCACTTTTTGAACCAGTGCAAAAATTCGTCCGCCTGCTCGGCCCAGAATCCTTCCGGATCATCGATCGACCGCTGGTACATTTCTTTGTAGCCGGCTTCATCGATCAGAGCGTGCCGGGCGACGTCGGGATTGACTGGATAAGTTTTCACTTCGGACATTTTTTAGCTCCTTGGTTTGTGCATTAAGCCCGCTGGGGCCGGTCACACATTATTGTTTTGCCGGTTACGCACGCAACGACTGTTGATTCGCCGGGCTGACCTGTTGTAATAATCCTGTTTGCGATTTTCACGCCATCATGCAATTGTAAATATCAGTCAATTGTAAATGCACAGGGGTTAAGAGGCCAACGTTCCGTTGAACCTTGTTCTCTTTGCTCAGTCTTACCGGTTAACCCCGAATGTCATAAATCATGCCCAAACCCAGGGAGTACTTCAACCGACACCTCGATCAGGACCTGGTCGATGTGCTGGACGCTTCCTCGGCACTGGATGTGACCGAGTTCCGGTTTTTCGAACTGGCTTTTAAACACTGGTACGGAAAATCCGCCGATAAAGACCTCATAGAACGCCATTTTGCTGCTTATATGTTCGCCAGGCGCGTGCCCGGATGGGTCAGGCATTTTTCACGGAATATACTCAAGCTGCAGGCCCGGGGCCGACTCGACCCCAGGTCCTTCGGTGTCTGGAGCCGCCTTCCAAGCACCCGCATGATTCTTTTCGCCAAGCTCTACACGGCCGCGCTGTTCATCGTTTTCCTGTTGACCCTGGCGTTGATCTACGGGCTGCCGGAAGCCGTGTGGATCCAATTCGAGCAGTGCTACTTCCCTCCCTGTTACTAGGGCTAGAATAAGTCCAGACCCAGAACGTCGACAAGAAAGACCCGCAAAAAAAATAGTAAAGCGATACAGCCGAACAATAAGCGGACGAAGTCGCTTTCTCCTTCCTCGTCTCTGTAAGTGAGTCCGTGATAAGCCACGAAACCGGTAATGGCCAGAAAAATTATGTTCTTTAGTGTTTCGTCCATCTTTATTGTTTATACGTTCGCTGCTTATGGTCGACTTCAGGCATCCGTAAAATCCGTTGATCAGCAGGTTTTGCCAGCTCGGCCTTCAGGTACGCCAGGCGGTCGTTGACGGTGGGCGGTTTTTCCGATTGCTTGCGCAGAAAGCGCGTCAGCCAGTGCGGCCCCTCACCGATCTCCTGGTCAAGCTCCAGCGCCCTTTCGTAATCCCGGATGGCCAGATCATACTGACCCATCCTGTCGTACAGGATGCCCCGGTTCGCATAGGTGCCGCCAAAAAACGGCTGGTACTCCACCGCCCGGTCGAACCAGCTCAACGCCTCATCATTGCGCTCGAGCTGCATCAGGGCCCGGGCCTTGGCTCGAACCAGATAAGGCGTCTCCGGGTTTTTCTGCAGCGCCGTCTCATATTCGGTCAACGCTCTTTCGTAATCACCATCCTCGAAAAACTTGTCTCCGGTGATAAAAGCATTATCTCCCGGTGACTTCTTTTGAAAAAAACTGTCATAGAACGACCAGCCGATCCACGCTGCCACCATGACTATGGCCGTGTACTTCAGAAAGCTGTACAGCTTGTCATCCATCGGAGGGTATGCCCAGTGTGGACAGGTTGTATAAAAGTGAAAACAATACACAAACCACGGCCGCAATTATGTGCGCCCGCTGCTTCTGGGCCAGGATCTCCTGCTCGTCCAGCTCTTGTTTCAACTTGCGTTGCTTGCGGCGCACGCTGAACGTCCAGACCAGCCTGCTCACCGGCCAGAACAAAAGCACCGCCAGCAGAAATACCCAAAGCAAAAAATTGATCATGATCTTATGTCAATCATAACTCATCAGGCAATAAAAAAAGGGGAGGGTCTCCCCTCCCCCGTAAATCAAAACGAGCCGGTTTTTTTAGATAGCGTCGGAGGCTTCGTGATGATCGCCGATATCCTCGTAGAGGGCCTGAACTTCTTTATCAGGCACTGTGGACATTTCCATCTTGTAGGCCAGGAACCACATCATGAACACACCCAGGGCCCACCACAGTAACTGCCAGGCCCATATGGACGGCATGCCGAAGGTCCACGTCGCGTAATCATTGGGGTTACCAAAAATGGTATTGCCAATGACGGCGCCCGGGCCGATTCCAAAGAAGAACCAGACCAGTACGATGATCCACGCTACCGGCACCAGGCCTTTTTTGGAGTCCGGCAAACCCGCATGTTCCTGCAGGAAATTGTGGAACTTCATCTTGTGTTCCATGTCAGCCTGATTCTGGGTAACCGCGGACACCAGGATAACGATGCCCAGGTTGAAGAAAATTCCCCAACCGGCCGAGTGCATGGTCAGAGGCCATCGCCCCCAGGCGGTAATGCCCAGGCTCTGCCCGACCGTTTCGGTGGATATGACTGCAATAATGCCCGCAACCAGACCCAGATTCAGACCTGCCCTGGTGAACCAGGGGAAGTAACACACCCCCATCAGGGAGGGCCACATCTGGAAGCCGAACGCCACGGCCAGACCACCCAGCAACACCAGCGCGTCCTTCGACGTGGTGGCTACGACCAGCGCGGCAAGCACAATAATCAGAACGCCAAGTCGGCCGAAGAATTTCTGCTGTGCGTGGCTCGCTTGAGGCATCATGAAATGCTTCAGCAGATCACGGGTCAGCATGCCGCCGGCCGTCGACATGTAGGCGGCGCCGGTGGACTGCATCGCGGCCAACGCACACACGGACAACAGTCCGACCAGCCAGGGCGCTACACTGCCCATGAGCCAGATCAACTGCGGCACCAGCATGCCCTGTTTGCCCGCGGATTCCATCAGATCCTTGCCACCCAGTCCGGCGCCCATGACGTTGTTCACCAGATCGGGGTTGGCTTCCATAAAGCCGACGTCCGCACCCAGCAAGTGCCCACCGAGACCTTGAAAGGCGGTGAACACGAACAGGATGAAGCCGATGCCGAATGACGACGCCCACACCTGTTGTGGTGCAAACGGGCGGGGACTGGCATTGGCAAAAGCCCACATGGTGAAGGCCGGAGCCGAGTGAATACCCATCAGTGCAAACATGTAGGTCAGGATCATCATGCCGGTCCATGCACCGCCCTCCGCCGACGGTCCGTTCGATACGAACTGGATTACGCCCGGAATCGCGATGTAATGGCTATAACCATCCGGTGTGCGTTTCTGGTCGTATTCCGCCAGCGCAGCAATACCCTTGTTCAGGTTCTCGAACCCGCCGACGTAGGTGATGGCGATGATGCCGATGGCGATGATACCGCCCGCCAGCAAAATACACTGTACCGTATCGACATAGGCCACCGCGCGCAGGCCGCCGGATGCGACGTAAATAAACACGATCGCGGACAACAGCCACATTCCCACGTCAACGCCGAGGGCACCGTCGGTCAGCACGTTGAACAGGAAGCCGGAGGCTCGCAGTTGAAGGCCGAGATACGGGATTGAAAAACACAAGGCCACCACAATAATCAACAACCGAATGAGATCGGATTTCAGGTAGTGAGACATCATCTCACCCGGCGTCACAAAGCCAAAACGTTTACCCAGCATCCACTGACGTTTCAGGAACATCACACCGGTGAACGGGATGGTTATGGCATAGAACGAAGCATAGGCATATTGGAACCCGTCACGATACAACAGGCCCGGGTGTCCCATGAATGTCCAGCCGGAGAAGGACGTCGCGGTTGCGGCAAGTACGAACACCCACAGTGACAGGCGGCGGCCTGCAATGAAGTAATCGCTTGCGGTCTTCGCCGACATTGCCCCCCTGATGCCCCAGAAAATGCAATAGGACCAGTAGAGAACGACGAAGACGAACAGCCATACAATTTTTGCATCCATCGTATTTGCTCCCCCTTTTATTGAGTTAGGGTTAGGTTAAAGACCGCTCCTGCACGCACCGCGATGAGCACGGCGCGCAACTCCCTGAATGGTCTCGTTCCACGGTAATACGCAAGAATCGTACCCTTTTCGGACTCAAACTGGCACCTTTTAATAATCAGCAACTTATCGCCACAAGTTGATCCGACACCACAATCAATCATTGTTACTATTCGTAACAACGTAACAACCGTGTAACAAAATTGGGGTATTGGGGTCAGGTCTTGAATTGGGGGATTGGGGTCAAGTCTTGCATTGCAACATTAGGGATAGTGTGGAATGCTGGGGGCAGCAAGACCTGACCCTAATGTTGCAATGCAAGACCTGACCCCGGCTACTATCCCAACTATTTGCTGCGGGGCACTCCCAGACGCTGGCGTTTTTCCCACAGTGTTTTTCTGCTGATACCCAGACGGCGGGCGATCTCCGTTTCGGTAAGTTCCAACTCGTGGCTCCTGACGAAATTGCGGAAATATTCATCCAGAGAAGTCGGTTGGGTAGAGCCGCCGTCGGCTCCGGGCAGGGCTTTACTTACCCCCAACGCCAGGTGCTCACTGGCTATGATTCCGCCATCGCACAGAATCGCGGCACGCTCGATGGCGTTCTCCAACTCCCTCACGTTTCCGGGCCAGTGATATCCCTGTATGGTTTTTCTGGATCCTTCCGACAGCTCTGCGGGTGGTTTGTTGAGTTGTGCGCACATCCTTGGCACCAGGTGCTCGGCCAGCAACAATATGTCGTCTCCGCGTTCCCGTAACGGGGGCAGGGCAATCTCCATAACGTGCAGGCGAAAGAAAAGATCCTCCCGAAACTTGCCTTGTTCGACACGCCGCACCAAATCCTGGTGGGTCGCTGCCAGCACCCTGATATCCACTTTTCGGGCGGAGGTCGAACCGAGACGACGCACCTCGCCGTCCTGTAATGCACGCAACAATCCGGATTGTGCAGTGGCAGGCAGCTCCGCGATCTCATCCAGGAACAACGTTCCTCCGTGGGCCGCCTCCACCAGTCCGGAGCGCGCACCCACGGCCCCCGTAAACGCGCCCTTCTCATGCCCGAACATTTCCGACTCGATGAGGTCACCGGGGATAGCGCCGCAATTGATGGTGACAAGAGGGGCATCCTTTCTGGGGCTCTCCTCGTGCAGGGCCCTTGCCACCAATTCCTTTCCGGTGCCGGATTCCCCCAGTATCAGGACATTGGCGTCGGTTGGCGCCACTTTATGGATGCGGTCGCACACTTCTTTCATGGCTTTACAACTCCCGATCATGCCACTGATCGGATACTCCCGCTGCACATCCGATTTGAGCGCGGCATTCTGCCGCTGCAACCGGCTTTCCTTGACGATCCGTTCCACCACCATGATCATTTCATCGTGGTCGAATGGTTTGGCGATGTAGTCCACCGCACCCAGCCTCATGGATTCCACTGCGGATTTAACGCTGGCATAACTGGTCATGATCAACACCGGTGTCCCGTTGGCCGTTTTGATGATTTCGGTCCCGGCGGCCCCGGGCAAACGCAGGTCGCTGATGATCAGGTCGAATGAGGCGATATCGTGCCCGGCCTCCGCTTCTTTCACGGAACCCACCGCTTCGACATCATAGTTGTGACGGTTGAGCAGGCGGGTAAGCGCGGATCTGATGACTGCTTCGTCGTCGATAATCAGGATCTGTGTCATTGGCTGGCAACCAAAATTGATTCCGTACCGCTGTCGTCGCTCAGCAGTTTGATATGGACTGAAGTGCCGCGGGCGGCGGTGCTGTCTATACTGATTTGCCCGCGATGTTCGCGCACGATGTTGTAACACAGGGCCAGGCCCAGTCCGGTGCCCACACCGGGCTCTTTGGTGGTAAAAAATGGATCGAATACCCGCTCCAGGTCTTGTTCCTCAATCCCGCTTCCCCTGTCCTCGACCAGGATATCTACCATGGTGCCGTTTTTTTCTACAACTATTTTTATAGTGTCTTCGGGTTTGGACGCGTCGCACGCATTACTCAGCACATTAACGAATACCTGCAACAATCGCTGGCGATCTCCCCACACACGGAGCAGCGGATCGCAGCGTACGTCGAAGCCCAGTTGCTTGGCCCGTTCAGCGAGCTTGACCAGTTCAATGGCCTCTTTTATACAGGCGGACAGATCAAGTCCGGCATACTCGGTGTCAAGCTGGCCGCCATGGCTGAATCCGACCAGAGATTTGACGATGTTCCCGATCCGCCGGGTTTGATCCAGAATCTGGTTCACCGCAGTTTTTGTATCATGATCCTCGCTTTCGTCCCGCACATTCTGTGCCAGACAGGCGATGCCGGTTACCGGGTTACCGATCTCATGAGCAACTCCGGCCGCGAAACGCCCAATGGAAGCCAGCCTTTCATTGTGCATCAGTTCGGCCTCGAGCATGTGGGTTTCAGTCAGGTCCTCGACCAGCACCACTATGCCGGTTTGTTGCGATGCGACGGCTGCCGGCTGCACCGCGGGAATATCTTCCAGGCGAGCCTTTTGCAGACTGAACCATCGTGACTTTCCGTTGACCCGCCGGTGTACTTTATTAGCGTCGTTTTTTTCTGTAAGCAGGAATTGTTGCAGCAGTTCACCCCACGGATCAGGCAACTCCCCGACCTGCAGGCCCATGGTCTTGTAAGTATGGAGCCCGGACATCTCCACCATGGCATGGTTCCAGATGACGATTTCGTTGTCCGGTCCTATGGAACAAACACCCACTGGCAGATCCTGTAGCACTTGCCGGTGATAGCGGCGCAGAGTGTCGAGCTCAGCGGCCAGGCCGCGCAGCCGGGTCCTTGAGTCCTCCAGCCTTTCCTCCACCATCCGGAAGGTGTCGGCCAGCACGTTCTGAGCGGCGGGATCGATGCGCAGTTGCTGATTGACCAGGGCTCGCGCAATTTCGGGGCCAAGCAAGCCGGACAGGTTGCGCTCTATGCGGTCCCTCAGCCTTCTTAATTCCGCGGGGTTGGATTCTTCAGCCCGCATGGCCAGATCATCGAGGGCACGGGATACTTCCTTTTGAGCCATATCCGTGCCCATCATGCGGCCAAGCTGTTGTGTAAATTCCCCGGTGGATCGCGCCCTTGGAACGCCCACACTGGCTGCAAACAATTCCTTGGTGCACACACTTGCCGCCTCCGCTTCTTCCGGCTTTTGCCGGGTTACCAGGGACACGAACACGAACAGGATCGCGTTGATGGTCAGCGACCAGAAGGTGGCGAACGTCCACTTGTCCTGGCCCGCGTACTCCAGCCAGGGAGTCAGCGAGAATCCCGTCCGTAATTGTCCGCCCTGTTCCAGCAGCGGGATGATAAGGGTGGCGGTCCACAGCAGACCGCCACCAGCCAGTCCGGCAAGGAAACCGTACTGATTGGCACGGGGCCAGTACAGAACGCCCACAATGCCGGGCAAAAACTGCGCTACCGCCACGAAAGAGATGAGACCGAGCTGCACCAGGCCCTGGTTGTGCTCCAGGGCAAGGTAAAAACCGTAACCGGCCAGGATTATCGCGGCAATGATGATTCGCCGGCCCCACAACAGCCAGCGATACAGGTTCACCGTCGGATCGGGATAACTGGCGGGCAGGATAATGTGGTTCAGACACATTCCTGACAGCGCAACAGTGGTGACGATCACCATCGCACTGGCGGCCGAAACACCGCCAAGAAAAGCAATTACGGGAAGCAGGTTGGAGCCGCTGTTGAGGGTGATCCCCAACACAAAATAATCTGCGCTGGTGGGCGCTTGTATTGCCTGACCCGCCCACAGAATGGGAGGAATTGCAAGATTCAGCAGCAACAGATACAGCGGGAAGGCCCAACTCGCGACCGGCAATGCCCGTGGGTTCAGATTTTCCGTAAAGGTCATATGAAACTGCCGCGGCAACAACAGCGCCGCTGCAAAGGACAAGAAGATGATGCTGGCCCAGGGTCCTTCGCGAGCAGGCTGGTAGAGGGCCTGCAGTGCCTCCGGGTTCGCTTCCAGCCAGGCGTTCATACCGCCGACGCCGCCGAATACCCCAAACACGGCGAATAAACCGACCAGCAGCAGAGCCACCAGTTTGACCAGCGACTCGAAGGCAATAGCAACCACCAGACCTTCGTGTTTTTCCCGTGGTGAAATATGGCGGGCACCAAATAAAATGGCAAAAAGGATCAGGATGGTGCAAAAACCGAATGCGAGCACCTTGGGCGGCGCCTCCTGGGTCAGCACCCGCAGTGATTCGGTAACCGCTCGAATTTGCAGAGCAAGGTACGGCAACGTTCCCGCCATCATGAACAAGGTGACCAGGATGCCGGCAAGTTGACTTCGGTACCTGAAGGCAAACAGGTCCGCCAGGGAGGTGAGCTGATATTCGCGTACCAGTCTCAAAATGGGCTGAAACAGGATGGGGACCATGATGAAGGCGATGGTCACACCCAGGTACACCGCCAGAAACGTGTAACCTTCGGATTCGGCAAAACCGACACTGCCGTAGTAACTCCATGACGTAGCGTATACGCCGAGCGACAAGACGTAAGTCAGGGGATGATGAATAATCCGTTTAGGAATCCGTCCTTTTTCGGTCGCGTAGGCCAGCAGAAACAGAAGCGACAGGTAACAGACAACCGCCAGGAACAGATAGGTGAGATTAAAAGTCATCGTCACGCTGTGTAAAATTCAGCCAGGCACTCAGACCTATAATAAAAATCCACAACAAATAGACGACGTACCAGGGGCTGTCGTCCCTGGCCCAGGCATACAGAACAGGAGTTACGAACAGCAACAACGCCACCGCAACGACTAAAATGATACGCTCCAGAGGTTGACGGGTTGGCTTGTCGTTCATAACGGCACCAGCCTAGCAGATCATGTTACGAAACGTAACAAGTAGTTTACGTGTTAGAGTATTATTGGGCTTGGCGGTATTAGCTGTTTGGCGGTATAAACTACATTGTGACTCGGGCGCTCTACATTTTATTTTTGGTGGTTTTCTGGATATTGCTGTCCGGCCACTTTCAGCCATTATTGTTGTTCTTCGGAGTAGTTTCCTGTTTGCTCGTATGGTGGATCAGCCACCGCATGGATATCTTCGATCACGAAGAACATCCCGTTCATGTCCACCCGATCAAACTGATCGTGTATTGGTTCTGGTTGAGCAAGGAAGTGATCAAATGGAACCTTGATGTCGCGTGGAGAATTCTTCAGCCCACGATGCCGATTCAGCCCCACCTGATCAAGGTCAGAACGTCGCAACGCACGGAACTTGGACAGGTTATTTATGCCAATTCGATTACGCTGACCCCGGGCACGGTCTCAATCGATCTGCAAGGCTATGAAATAGAGGTGCACTCACTGGCCACCGTGGCCGCGGAGGATCTTCTGACCGGAGACATGGATCGCCGGATCAGTGCTATAGAACATCCCCAGGCGGACGACCCGAGGGCCGGAGAACGATGACCTCGATCCATGTGATCACAGCTTTGGGGATCATTGCCGGCATGGCGCTGGCGCTGTACCGCGGACTGGACGGACCGACGTTGTACGACCGGATACTTGCGGTCAATTCATTCGGCACCAATACCGTGCTGATGATTGCGGTGTTGGGCTTTCTCATGGAGCGCCCCGATTTTCTCGACATCGCGCTGGTGTATGCGCTGATCAACTTCATCGGTACTATCGCGGTGCTCAAATTCTTCGAGTATCAGGACCTGGGCAAACAGACGTCGATTTATCAGAAACAAAAATGAGCATAGTACTGGACATAGCGAGTGCACTTAGCCTGATCAGCGGCGCAGTATTCATCATCATCGGCAGTATCGGACTGGTGCGGCTGCCGGATTTCTTCACTCGCCTGCACGGCGCAGGCATCGCGGAAACACTGGGCGCCTGGTTGGTGCTGCTGGGGTTATTGCTACAGTCGGGTTGGTCGTCGACGGCAATAAAACTGGTCATGATTTTTATTTTTCTGGTGATTACCGGCCCCACAGCCACCCACGCCCTGGCCAAATCCGCACTGCACGGCGGGCTGAAGCCTAAACATCTGGATTAGGAGCCTGTCCGGGAATAATGGAAGCCATCGTTGATCTGGCGTTGCTGACCCTGCTGGCGGTATTGGCTGTCGGCATAGTGCGCCTGCGCTCGCTATTCGGCGCGGCCATGCTGTTCGGTATATACAGCCTGTTATGCGCGGCAATTTTCGTGGTGCTGGATGCCGTTGACGTGGCGTTCACCGAAGCCGCGGTGGGCGCCGGCATATCGACCATCCTGATTCTCGGCACCCTGTCGATCACCGGCGCTAAACTTGAAGTCAGACATGCGCGCCCGCTGGTGCCTTTGCTGATCACCACCGTCATTGGCGCCGCATTGATCTATGCCTCGATCGATATGCCTTTGGTGGGCGACCCCGCTGCGCCGGCCAACCTGCACATCGTGCCTGCGTACATCGAGGGAACCGCAACCGACATACGGATTCCCAACGTCGTTACCGCGGTACTGGCAAGCTACAGGGGTTACGACACCCTGGGGGAAGTAACGGTGATTTTCACTGCCGGCATTGGTGTGCTGGTCCTGCTTGGGCACAGCAGACGCAAGCGGAAATCAGCGCGGGAAAGTTAACGCATGGAGCATCATATTGTTTTGCGCGTGGTCGCCAAAATGCTCATTCCGATCATCCTTCTGTTCGCGCTCTACGTTCAGTTTCACGGCGAATACGGGCCCGGAGGCGGATTCCAGGCGGGTGTTATATTTGGTTCCGGTTTTATACTTTATGCGTTGATTTTCGGGCTGCAGACCACGAAAAGGGTGCTGCCGGCTAAAGTGGTCCACATTATGACCGGCCTGGGAGTTTTGATCTTTGCCGGCGTCGGGGTGTTCGGCATGCTCAGGGGCGGCAATTTTCTTGAGTACGGCGTACTTTCAGCAGATCCCGTGGCCGGTCAGCATCTCGGCATCATCCTGATAGAACTGGGGGTGGGCATCACGGTTACCTTTGTAATGGTTAGCCTGTTTTACTCCTTTGCGGGATACCGCCAGCAGAAACTGCAGCCATCGGTAACAGGACAAGGTGATGCCGGGGGCAACGCTCCGTAATGACCGCAATCGGTTTATATAACTACTGGATCGTATTTTTTCTGATGATGGCCGGCCTGTATGTGGTCATCGTCAGTACCAATCTCATCAAAAAAATAATCGGACTCAATATCTTCCAGACTTCGGTGTTCATTCTCTACCTTTCTATCGGCAAAGTTGCCGGTGGTACCGCACCAATCCTGGCAGACGGCTTCAGTGTATATTCGAATCCATTACCCCACGTATTGATCCTCACTGCTATTGTCGTCGGTGTTGCAACCACTGCGCTGGGTCTTGCACTCATTGTCCGCATCCACGCCGCATACGGTTCGGTGGACGAAGAAATAATATACCGGAACGAACCTTAAAGGCGCTAGACCTTACTCACCGACACCACCGTGTCCATCCAGCGCTGCTGTCCGCTTACCGGCTCCGGTGCATTGGGGATGATCCAGTTGGGGTGCACGCGGTCATCGCTCCACCATTTGAGGTCCTGGTTCGGAGCATCATCGTCGATGGCGAAGGGCGCATTTTCACCGGAAGCGTACCTGCCGTATTGCCAGCGTCCGCCGTGGCTTGACACTGCAACGATACCGGGGACGGCGTTCTCGGTCACCCGCGCAGTGGCCTCGATCTCGCCAAGAGAGGATTTGATCCTGATCCGGTCGCCTTCGCCGATGCCAACCTCCGCCGCCGACTCCGGGTTGATCCAAACTGCACCATCGCTGTCGATCTCGTTCAGCCACATACAGTTCTGGGTGCGCGACAGGGTCTGCACGTTGACCCGGAAGGTGGTGAGGATCATTTCGCCGGGCTGCA
>CAXMTM010000377.1:0-3948 GCA_964196385.1 Arenicellales bacterium | reverse complement strand
TCCATGCATTGCGACGAAAATCGGCGAATTCGGGCGGCAGGTGCCTGGAACGTACAGGAAGTATGGTCTGCTGTCGTCACTCCCGACGGTAAAGCGACGTAACCGGTTTCCGATTCTTGGAAGTTGGGCAGCGCCTGTTTTTCCGGGAGTCATGATGGCGTCCATGATTCGCGTGCCACCACCTGGTCCAGGATTTCGCCCGGCTTGAGTTGCAGCGGGTCGCCTTCCAGCAGTTCTAGTTTGGCGCGGGGCAACAGGTCAAAAATCAGGTGAATCCGGTTGCGGTCCGAATCATTGAAAGAATCGTGTGGTTGATTGTTGTCGAACCACCATAATTCGCCCGCGCGCATCCGTTTCTCCTCATCACCGCTTTTCAGAAGACTCCCGTCCGGCCCGGTCGACAGCACCAGGTGGTACCGATCCCGAATCGCGTAATATTCCCCGCGGTCGACATGTGGATAAACTTTATTGCCCGGTGGCAGGTTGACCACCCTGATGCGGCCAAGATCGGCATTGACCGAGCGAGCGAATTCCTTGACGAATTTGATGACCCGGGGAAAGCTGTCCGCCCTGGCGGTGTAACGGCTTTCGTGCACATGGCGCCGCTTGCGTCCGGCGATCTTTGAGCTAACCAGGCCGCGCAAAGGAAAGGACTGCGCTTCGCGTTGCACCATTAATTTCTTCTGGCGGCTTTGATCCACCTTCCATACGTCGGGAAATTGTTCGATCTCATCCAAAAATGGCTGAGGATCTATTCCCGGCCTGATCAAAACAAAATTGCTCATTCTGATCTCCTATCGACTCTCAAAACTGATGGAACGGTCTGCAACCTGGCGGGTTTCCGCTTGGCCTGGCTGGTCAGCATCTGCCTGACCAATGGCAGCACATCCGGTGCGGATAATATTTCCCTGCTGAGCACCGGCAGGCCGATATTTTCCTGTGCTTCGCGAACCGCCAATGGCGCACGGCTCAGCAATCCGGCCAGGGCCAGGATGGGCATGTTTGCATGGCGCAACATATCGACACCAGTACGTGCCCCCATGGCGTCGGACGCGGCAAAGATGACACCGTCCGCGAACTCCGCCAGGTGATTTTGCCCAGCCCGGGATGCAGGCGTAGCGATACCGAGCAGCGCCTGGGTTTCTTCGTGGTACAGGCCATCCGCGATTTCCAGCACGATGGCATCCGCACCCGATTTAGTCAGGTAATTTATTAACAATCGGATCGCGTTAGCGATACGCTCTGTGGGCTGTTTATAGGTGGACGCCAGCCCGGCGTCTACCATGTCCAGCACGGATTGCGCGCCACAGTCTTTCATCAGCCAGGAATCGGGGCCGGATCCGGTGCCGGTGGCCTTGGCCGCGCCGACCTGGAGTCCCGCGCTGACCAGGCCCCTCACCAGGGAAGAAGCCACCGTGGTCTTGCCGGAATTCATCGCGGTGCCCATCACCATGAGCAGCAACGGCTTGCCGCTGCCAGGATCCGTTGGCTTGAGTGCGAAATCTCCAAGATTCAACACACTGCCGGCCTTGTCGGCGATCATTCCCAGCGGCTTCAGTTGCGTGGGTTCGGCGATTCGATCGTGCCGGGAGATCACGCGGCCGGCGATACCGCCGGTAGCCGCCAGATCACAAAGCTGCATGGGCACAGGAACGATTGCCTCGTAGTAGTCGGGGGCGTAACGGTCGCCATAGCACAATACGACCCGGTCGCCGGGAAAAAGGTGCGCACGGCGCCCGCTGCGAAGTTCCAGCTTGGTGAGACGGCCAAGCCGCTCAACCTCGCACAGGACCAAGTCCCCAGAGGCGGGTTGACGCTTATCCGTCACCAAATTGCGCGCCTTCTTGAAATCCACCCGGCGGCTGGTGTAGCTGATTTTAGCCGCAGCAAGTTCGTTGCGCTTTAACGGGCGGAGTTTCGTCTTCAAATTCAATTCCTCCAGGAAAGTTGGACCTGTCAGCGGTAGTAAGTGACAAATTCCTGATGCAAATCCAGGAAAGGCTGGCTCGAAATATGAGCCATGCCCGCAAAGGGCTGAGTCATTGAAATGATCGAGTACATCACCAGGCCAATGGTCAAAGAATATATGCCCACAAATATCATGCGGGAAGTCCGCTTCGGATACACCGAAAGATAGAAAATACTCAAAATGAATATCACCATAACAACGGTTTGAAACATCGGCATCACCAGGTTTTTGGCATAGATCCGTGCTTCACGGTGGTCTGTGATCTCGTCGAGATCAACCAGCATCCGTTTTTGCAGTTTTTCTCGTAGAGGTGTTTCAGGCTCCAGCGCAAGCAACTTGTCTTCCAGGTTGTAAAAAAGCGTCCAGGTTTTCACGCTGTCCCGGCCGTATCTCAAATCGTCCCATTCAGATTCCGCAACGCTCTTCGTATATTCAAGTAATATATCTACCGCTGCTGCGGCGTCCGGGCCACCGTATCGGTCCAGGTCTACGCGCAGGTCCCTGAGCTGTGCAACCTCGGATTCCATCGAGGTATGGATACTCGCGAATTCGGAGCGTACGTCGGCATAATTGACCGCCAGCATAAAACCCAGCAGCGCGCCTGTACTGCGAAACATCCAGATGCCCATTCGTTGGCTGTTGTTGTTAACCTCGCCAATGGGCAGCTTGCGGCCCAGGGAATAAACTCCTATACCCAACACGACCATGCCCGCGAGAAAAACAGCCAGACTGAGAACCGGGTGCAGTGACATAAAATAATTCATTTTATAAATACCGTGTTTGAAACTAATCGACCGGTATCGTCAAAATCGGCGCCTGCGAACTGCCGCCAGCGTTGAGGGTAAATACGATACTCAGCATCGTCAGCGTTTCTTTGCTGTTGATGTCGGAATTTTCCACGTAGTACCAAAACTTCCCGTATTGCACGGCCGCATAGACATTCTTTGGGCGATCCGGAGAAGAATGAATCCTGATCAGGTTGTTGTGTACCAGGCGCCAGTCAAATGGAGCACCATTATCGTCGTAGTTGATGTGAACGTTGCCCTCTCGAATATCTTCTTCCGGCACCTGGACGCTTTGTCCGACAAAAAACATCGAGGCCAGGATGGACCGCGTGCTGATCACAATTTCCTTCCCGCCGCCGTCGTCCAGACCCAGGCGGATTCGATAATAATCAACACCCGGGTCCAGGTGCAACAATTCAACAAAGTCACGGAAGTTATTGGTGTCCCGTGCTTCCTCGCGCACCCGTACCAGCAGTTCAGTTTTTTTCTCTTTGGTGCTATGGGCCAACACCAGGGAACCACTGTCCTCGATTTCATCCATTGCTTCCACCACCTGGAGGAATTCGCGGAATTCGGGTACGCCCTCAGGAGTTGAAGATGCACCTGTCGTGGCGTTCGGTATGCCGTTGATTCGATGTACGAAAACGCGAAAAATGTCGTCCAGCTCCCAACCCGATTGCCGCAGCATCAGCAGCGTATTGAGGTCGATCGGGCGCATCAACTGCCGGGTGAAGTCTTTCCCTTTCAATGGTTGATAAACGATGGTGGGTTTTTCCACATAGGACAAACGTGCCTCCGCCCGGGCATAGGTCAGATCCGAGGTTCGATCAGACTGGCCACCTACTACACCGGCCGTACCACCCGCTTCCACACGTGAAGAAATACTGGAAATCTCAAGCACATAGGGGCGGTCGTTGTAGCGCATGCGCACGATATTGAGCAGGAATTGCTCCACCTCGGTGGATTTGATTGCATCGTTATAGTCACCTCGACCGTTACGCAGCGCCTTGGGACCCAGCACTTCACAGGATGCCAGGCTTAGCGTGAGACCGGCCATCATTGCCAGTTTCGCCGAAACCTTCCACCTGCTTTTTTTTGCTTTACCGATGAACACTTGCATTGCCTCAGAAAAAGTTTTTCCTATTTGCTTTCATGATGGTAAGAATAGCCAACAGCCCCGCTCACTTGGCGGTG
>CAXMTM010000376.1:0-3444 GCA_964196385.1 Arenicellales bacterium | reverse complement strand
GTGCTTCGGCCAAGGCGGCCTGTCATCACCTACTCAGGGGTAATTGGCCTGGGTAGCATTGAACATTCCCGCCAGATTGCCAGGCGTTACCGGCGCCACGGGCTGACCGACTACAAATGCCAGGTGGCGGAGGAAAATATCGATTCGAGGTTGTTTGAAATTAGAAGGGTCATCGGTGCCAATGCCAGCCTGCGTGTGGACGCCAACTGTGCTTTCGACCCCAATGCTGCGGTCGATATTTTGAATGGACTGGAGCGCTTCAAGCTGGTTTGCATCGAGCAGCCGACACCGCGTATCGACGAACGTAAACTGGCAAAGCTTCAGCAATCCGTATCCCTGCCCATCATGGCCGACGAGTCTGTGGTTACCGTCGAAGACGCTAATCGCCTCATCGCCGCAGAAGCGTGCCGGTGGTTCAACCTGCGCGTTGCCAAATGCGGGGGCCTGGTCAATGTTCTGCGCATCGCACGTCTGGCAACTGCGGCCGGTATTCGGTTTCAAATAGGCTGCCAGCTCGGTGAAACGGCGATCCTGTCTGCCATGGGCCGCCATCTGGCCGCCCACCTGGCACAGGCAGAGTTCGTGGAAGGCTCTTACGGCACTACTTTGCTGACCCAGGATATCGCCGAACCCGAGGTCACATTTGGTGCGGCGGGCAAAGCCCCGCTTATTCATGGCCCGGGAACAGGGCTGCGCGTCGAGGATGCCCTCCTGCGCAAATATGCAACACAAATCTTGTCCCTGGGGATAACTTGAACTGGCTACTTAAAACGGCGATCTAACGTGGTGTGGAGTTCAAGTGGCAGCATCTGGTACCCGTTGAGTCAAACAATTCGTCTTGAAATAAATTTGTGCTAGTCTTTTGAGTATCCGCCCGTTCAGCAGTACTATCTCTGCGGGATTAGAATTCCAATCCCGCTGTACGCGCAGGATTTGGGTGAAAAGTGCATCGTAATTTCTTGCAGTTTTCCTCAATACTATAATAAGGCCGGCACATGTCTGTTGTTAATCGATACCAGGGCGACATATTTGGTGGATTCACGGCCGCAGTCGTAGCCCTTCCGCCGGCACTGGCATTCGATGTGGCCTCCGGTGCCGGGGCGCTGACCGGATCATACAGAGCTCGTCAATCCCATGAGATAAGCGGGCAAGGATGATGGCTGGGCCTGTCAATACGAAAAATCAGTTTTTAAAAAATGGCTGGTGCCGGTTCTCGTTCGATGCGGATCTGGCCCACTGGGTCAAGCAGTCACTACCGGCGGCCCGCAGGGCCGTGCGGGCACCCCGACATGCTCATTGGCTTCGGTGCGGCGGGACCTGGTTCGCGGGCGTTAATGCACTGGCTAACGACACTCAGGGTGTCGTCGACAATGGCCCCCGGCTGCAGGGCGTTGCGCTTGACTTTATTCGCCATACCCTGGGCATGAATGAATTCGCCTGGGACCATGCCCAGGTGTCGGTCTGTTACCCCGGTTACCCGCGACCGCAGAAAGCTGAATCAAACGCCGCCTTTCTATATCGGCGTGACCGCGACGCCGCGCACGTCGATGGGTTGTTGGCGGAAGGGCCGGCACGCCGCAGGCACCTGCGTGAACATCATGGCTTCATACTCGGAATTCCAATGGTCAACACAAATCCGAATGCGTCTCCATTCGCCATCTGGGAAGGCTCTCACCACATTATCCGCGAATCATTCCGCGCCCGCTTTGATGGGATAGCCCCGGAACAATGGGGAGATATAGACCTCACCGACATCTATCACGCCGCGCGGCGCAGGATTTTCAACACGTGCAGACGGCTCGAGGTGGCGGCACAACCCGGAGAAGCATACCTGGTCCACCGCTTCGCCCTGCACGGCATGGCCCCCTGGCGGGCGCCACTGACCGGCTTTCCGGATGGCCGGATGGTCTGTTATTTCAGACCGGAAATTGGTGGACCATTAAACTGGTTAACGGATCCATGAGTAATTACTGGATGATTTGTGTCGAATATATTCGGCGCGCGGCGCGCCTCCTGCAGTAGGAGCGGCGCCCTCACCGCGATTGATTAGACGGACTCATAGGGGTCAGGGATCGTTCGCGCCGGCAATCGCCCTCGCCGCCTTGATCAGATTGCCGATGTAATCACTGGCCAGGGGATCCAGCATCACAACCTGCCCGCCGATCTCGGTTGCCAGCGTATTCGCCATCATGGAACTGACCTGTTTTTGAACGAACACAGTACGAATGTTTTCACGCCGGACCAGCTCCACCAACTTCGACAGGGCATGAGGGCCGGGTTCTTTCCCTTCATGTTCTACCACCAATTGTTCGAGCCCGTAAGCCCTGGCAAAATATCCCCAGGCGGGGTGAAAAACCAGAAACCTGCGATTTCCGAGATCTGCAAAAAGATTTTTGATGCGGGTATCGAGTTGTTCAAGTTCCTTGAGAAACCGCCCGGTATTGCGCCGGTAGTCTTCACTGTTGGCCTGGTCGGCGCGGATCAGATAATTACGTACGGTTTTCGCTATTTCACCGGCCAAAGCAGGATCAAGCCAGATGTGGGGATCCTCTTCCCGGCGCTGGTTGTCCTTGTCATGATCTTCCGGGCTCAGCGAGGAGTACGTTATCAGCGATGGATCGATACCGGTTCGCACGTCGATGATCTCCAGCTCCGGATTAGCCTCCCTGATGTGCTCCATCCAGAAAGATTCAAACGGGACGCCGATTCGAAGATAGGCATTGGCAACGGACAGTTCGACCATCTGCCGCGGTGTTGGCTCATAGGTTACGGGGCTGTGTCCCGGTTGCACCATGACCTTGACCTCAACATGCTCCCCACCGACTCTTTCGGTAATATACTTCAGTGGTATTACACTGACGTACAAATCCACACGGGCTGAAGTGGCCGGTGACAAAAACAGGCACAGCATAAAAACATATAGCGGAGTTTGTCGCATAATCACGGCCCTGGGATAATTCAGGATTTTACATCACAACTCAACAATAATGAGCGCGGCTTGCTTGACTTTTGCGCCAGCCCGCGTTTCACAAAATGACGAGCACGGGCCACCCGGGAAAGGAATTACCAGGAGCCTGTCGATTATGTATGCATTACAGAGTACAATACACTGGCTGTCTCATAGGACTTAAGACACCTCACATACATAAGGAGTCTCTATGATAAACACAATCATTTCGCCCATGGACGGCACCGAACAGTCGGACAATGCGCTCCGCTTCGCCTCGGAAATTGCGGAGAAGTACGGCGCCCAACTCATTCTCGTCCATGCCCTGTTGCGTGGGACAACCGTCCCGGCGATGCGGGAAATTGCGGACAGAAAGGAATTCCTGGAACAGGTCAGGGACGATCTTGCTCAGGTTGAAACCATCCCCATCGCGACAGTGGCAGGTGTTGCCGCACCCATGGAGGTACTCTCCAACGAGACGCTGGATAAATTTGGCC
>CAXMTM010000375.1:0-8706 GCA_964196385.1 Arenicellales bacterium | reverse complement strand
ATGACTGCCCAGAGAATATACGTATACTCAAAGGGGGCGACCGTACTGGCAGGGGCACTCAGATAGGCTTTGTTCAGGCAATAAAAGCCCACTGCCGCGTTGACGCCCAACGCAACCATAATCAACAGGTCCAGATCGTTTTCCATCGACCAGGGGCGAATCAGAAACGCGAGCGACGGATGGTTGGCCTGAAGCATCGGCCCGATGGCAATAACTAGAATGCTGGTCATAACACCGCCCAGAAAGTGCGCCAGCGTGAAATAAAAAGTGACCGTCAACGGTTTGTCTTCTGGGCCAATATATCGGGCGATAACGCTGTTGATCGCATAGGTAAGTGCGGCAATGGCTGCAAAAGATACAGCCATGTCCGCGATCCGGCTGCCAGGCCCCACCACCAGCAAAACACCCACGAAACCGACTACCACCGCAAGCCACCGGCGGACCCCGACATTTTCCCTGAGCAGAAGAGCCGACATCACGGTGACTAAAATCGGCGCACTGAAAGTAATCGCCACCACGTCGGCGAGTGGCAGCGATGCAATGGCCATGTAGTAGGTGAGGTAGGATAAGAAGCCCAGCAGTCCCTTACTCAGGATCAGCACCGGGTTGCGAACAGTGAAGCCGGTTGGGCCCAGCGAAATTGCGACCAGGGCAGCGACGATCAACGTAGCGACAAGTCCCCGGATTACCACGATCTGGAGAACCGAGTAGTCGCTGCTGAAAAACTTGATAACCACGTCCTGGAGTGAAAACAGGAACAGGCCGCCTACGGCGGCTGATATGCCAACGATCGGGAGGTTCGATTTGTTGTTTACGGGCAGCACGGAGACCCAGTGTGCTAAGGTTAATTCTATTTGAAAAGCGACTTTTTCTGGGCCAAACTATCGAATAATTCGATTACCGTACAGAGACCCGGAGCCATGAAATTCGAGCACATAGCCACATTCCTCGAGATCGCATCCTGCGGCAACTTCAACCGTGCGGCGGAGAACCTGAACGTAACGCAATCAACGGTGAGCGCCCGCGTGAAGACCATGGAGGAACAATTCGGGCGCCTGTTGTTCAAACGCAGTCATTCCGGCGTTGAACTGACATCCGCGGGCCACCACTTCCGCCGCTATGCGCTGGGTATACAGCGCCTGTGGCAGCAGGCGCATCAGGAAGTTACATTACCCGAAGGCTTCCGCATGGTGCTGGCACTGGGTGCACAGGTCAGTTTGTGGGACCGGTTGATACTGAAGTGGATGCCGCGCATGCGTAACAAGGCGCCGGATGTTGCGATCCGTGTCGAGGCCGACTATTCGAACAGTCTGATGCGTCAGTTGATCGACGGCTTGCTCGAGATCGGTGTCATGTATACGCCCCGGAAAACCCCGGGCATGATCGTCGATGACCTGTTCGAGGAAACCCTGGTGCTGGTATCGACGAGCAGGCGCGGCGTGTCCGGAGGCTGGATCGAAGATTACGTCTTCGTAGACTGGGGCGATGCGTTCAGAGCACAACACGGTGAATTGTTTCCGGAGATGGGGGCCGCGGCCGTTTCCGTGGGGCATGGCTGGCTCGCACTGCAGTACATCCTGCAAAACGGAGGTTCCGGTTATTTCCCGACACGGGTGGTGAAACCCATGCTGGAGCAAGGATTATTGTTTCCGGTGGAGGGTGCGCCTGCCGTACAACGGCCTGCATATGTTGTTTATACGACTACACCGAAGAACGAGGATATTCTTACGCTGGCACTCGACGAGTTACGGCAGGTGGCCGCTGAGGCAGGCCAGCCTTCTCCCCCCGAAGGGGGAGAAGGGACTTAACCTGCATTGTGAAACTGTTTTGAGTAACCGGCGATAGTTGGCGCTTAAGATTCAAACCACCAGCGATCCATGGCGCGGTTCCCGTCCAGGGTCCAGTTGGCCGCCATTACATCGGGTTGACCGACCTTGGTACTGCTGGCAAAAATGTAGTTGTTGAACATCGGGACCAGCACGCCACCTTCGTCGCTTACGATCAGCTGCATTTCGCCGTACATTTGCCGGCGTTTGGCGTCGTCCAGTTCCGATCTGGCGGCGAGCAGCAGCTGGTTGAATTTGTCATGGGCCCAGAATGTATCGTTCCATTTTGCCCCGGCTGCATAGGCGGTGGCAAACATCCAGTCCTCCGTCGGCCGCCCGCCCCAGTAAACCATACACCATGGTTTCTTCATCCACACCGAGGACCAATAGCCGTCATTGGGTTCCCGGATGACGTTGATGTCTATACCGACTTTTGCGGCATGCTCTTTATACAGGACCGCCGCATCGACGGCGCCCGTAAACGCCGCATCCGCCGCGCTGAGGTCTACTTTCAGAGATTCCAGCCCCGCTTTCTTGAGATGGAACTTTGCCTTATCGGGATCATAAGCCTTTTGTGGAATATCGGGATTGTAATAGCGATTGGCGGTGCTGATGGGATGATCGTTGCCTATACTGCCATGGCCGCGCAGTACGTTCTGCAGCAACGCATCGCGGTCTACGGCGTATTTCAGAGCCAGCCGAACATCGTTGTTGTCGAACGGCGGCGTATCCGTGCGCATTGCCATGGTGTAGTGGGCGGTGCCGCTGGTCTCCATGATTTTTACGTTTTTGTTGCGTTTCAACAGGTGCAGGGTCTTGATATCGAGCCGATCGATAACATCCACCTCACCCGTCGTCAGCGCATTGGTTCGGGCTGCAATGTCGGCGATAGCCAGCAACTCGCCTTCATCGAAGCGGCCGTCGTCCTCTCTGTAATGATTCGGGTTACGCTTGAATTCAGACCTCACACCGGGGTCGAAGCTCTGCAGCACATATGAGCCGCAACCGATGCCTGATGTGGCCTCGATCTTGCCGTCGGCATTGCCGGGCACGATGGCAAGGTGATAGTCACTGAGCACGAAAGGAAAATCGGCATTACCCTCCTGCAGAGTCACAACAAGCACATGCTTGCCGTCTGCCTTCATCTCGGCTATGGGCCCGACTACGCCCTTGGCGCCCGATTTGGAATCCTCGCCGCGATGGTGATTCAGCGACGCGATGACATCGCCGGCTTCCAGGGTTTTGCCGTTGTGAAACTCAACGTCCTTGCGCAGTTTGAAGGTCCACGTCTTCGCATCCGCGGAAGGTTCCCAACTCTCCGCCAGTTCCGGCCCCAGATCCCCATTGGGCAGAATTTCGGTCAGGTGATCGTGAATCGTATAGGATTGAAATTGGGTGTAGTTGTTTTCCCAGCTGGCGGGGTCCAGGGAGTCCGTAGTGGAGCCATGGCCCGACCCAACTCTTAAACGCCCGCCTTTTTTGGGCGCGGCCTGGGCTGTAGTGAAAATGGAGGGTGCGGTAACAGCCAGGCCCATCATCGATGCGGCCTGCAGGAACTCCCGGCGGGAGATGCGACCCGCCCTGAATTCACTCTCTAGTTTTTTTAGATTTGGCATAACAGATATCCTCCGAAGCGTGTTGTAAAACGAAGTGTGTTGTATAACTGAAGTGTCGTAAAAATTGTGGGACGAGTCAGCGTTACTTAATTGTTGGTTATCAGAGCTACGTTAAAACAGTCCCGGTAAAGTATGTGTCGGGAAGTATATAGAAAATGGAAGTTTTTTTCTTATAGCATGATTGTCGGTCAAATCCGTAATTACTATTATTTAATAACTCCATATGATGAATTAATGATATAGTAATATCAAATATTGCTATATCATTATTATATTTTACACTATATCATTTTCATGACATCATCGACAATACTTTTCCTTTTGCAAGTACCGTCGTAGCTATGGCTCGCCCCCGCAGACCCAAACGTAACCGAGACGCCGTATCACAGCTTCCCTGGCAACTGCCACGGCGCGTGTGCCCCCCCATTCAGATCATGTCGGCGGACCAGGTGGAAACGGTTCACCAGGCCTCGCTTTCGATTCTTAGAGACACGGGTATTCACTTTTTCAGCAAAAAAGCGCGCGATTTTTTGGAGCGCCAACACGGTGTCACCGTCGACACGGCAACTGAGATCGTTAAGTTCGAACCGGAGATGGTGGAGCAAACCCTGACCACTATTCCGCGATGTGTCAGGATTCACGCCAGGAACCCCGAGCATGACGTGGTAATTGGTGAAGATCGGTTCTGTTTCACCAACACCATTACACCACCTTACGCAAGTGATCTCGATCGCGGTCGCCGGGCAGGCACCAAGGCGGATTTTTGCGAATTGTTAAAGCTGTGCCAGAGCCTGAATGCGGTACACATGCTGTACGGTTATCCGGTGGAGCCCCAGGATCTGCCACCCGAAACCAGGCATCTCGATGCTTATGCATCGCACATAGAACTAACCGATAAAATATGGCGCGGTTACTCACTCGGAGATGACCGTATTCGGGATGCGATTACCATGGCCCGTATTGCTCGCGGTCTAAGCTGGGAAGAATTCGTGAATGAACCCAGCCTTGTCGTCAACGTAACCACAAACTCGCCGCTGTCCATGGACGAACCCATGGCGGAGGGATTGATGCTGACCGCTGAAGCGCGGCAGCCGATATCTGTTTCGGCATTTACCATGGCGGGCGCGATGGCGCCCATTACCTTGTCCGGTGCGCTTGCGCAACAAAATGCCGAGATTCTCTGCGGTGCTGTGTTTACGCAGTTGGTCAGTGCGGGCGCTCCCGTCATCTACGGCGCATTTACCACCAATGTAAATATGCGATCGGGTGCGGTTGCATTCGGCAATCCGGAGTTCATAAAAGCCACCATGGCCAGTGGTCAACTCGCCCGGCGTTATGGCATGCCTTACAAAGCTGCGGTCACTACTTGTGCAAACGCGGTCGATGCACAGGCCGCTTATGAAACCCAGGGGTCATTGTGGGGGGCGGTGATGGGAGGCGGCAATGTGATTGCCCATGGAGCCGGCTTTTTTGAGTCCGGGCTAACCACCTCCTACGAAAAACTTATCGTCGATGTAGAGATGCTGCAAATGATGATGTCGATCATGACACCGATCAAGTATGACGAAGACAGCCTGGCGGTGGAGACGGTAAATCAGGTTGGACCAGGCGGTCACTTTTTCGATTCTCCCCACACACTGGCCCGCTACGAACACGCATTTTATGAACCCCTGGTGTCGGATTGGAGCAACCACGAATCCTGGGTGGAAAAAGGTTCCCAAACCGCGGACCAGAGGGCCAATACATTGTGGAAAAAAATACTTGGGAATTATTCTCCACCGCCACTGGATGAAGGCATAAAAGAAGAACTCGACGAGTATGTCGAAAGACGCCGGCGCGAGATATCAACAGCCTGATCGATACACCCCAATGACTGGATACAGTGCCTTATTGTCACCGGTAAAAATTCGAAATCTCACTATTCGAAATCGAATATTCAGTGCCGGCCATGCCCCGGGGTACGCGGTTGGAGGCAGGCCTGCTGAAAGATATGTCGCTTACCACGCGGAAAAAGCGCGCGGCGGAATGGGCCTGACGGTGTTTGGTGGTTCTTCGAACGTATCACCGGATTCAACGTCGATTTTTGGCGCTATCCATATCGGCGATGATTCGATTATTCCCTACTTGCGGGTGCTTGCTGATGCGGTTCACGACCATGACACCGCAATCATGTGTCAGATCACTCATATGGGCAGGCATTGTCGCTGGGACAATGGTGGCTGGATGCCGATGGTTGCTCCGTCCCCGATGCGCGACCCCGGGGGCGGCCGTTCTTTGCCCCGTGAAATGAACACCCGGGATATTGCCCGGGTGATCAAAGAGTACGCCGCTGCCGCGGTTCGATGTGAAAAGTCCGGTCTTGACGGTGTGGAAGTCATCTGCTCAATGCATTTGCCCGGTCAGTTCTTTTCCCCGTTGGCCAATCGACGCACCGACATTTACGGTGGTTCCCTCGACAACCGGGCTCGCTTCATTCGCCAGGTCATCGAGGCTTGCCGACAACAGGTAAGCGACGATTTCATCATTGGCGTCCGCTTGACAGCGGATGAGACAAACGAGGGCGGGATGCCCCCCGAAGACGGTATCGAAATTGCCCGTATTCTTGGTCAGCACGGCGAGTCGGATTTTATTAATGTCAATGGCGCCTACAGCGGCACCTTGCAGGGGGTAAATTGCGCTTTTCCAGGAATGGAGGCTAAGAGCGCACCGTTCCTTGAACTCGCACGCCGGGTCAGGCAGGCGAGCGGCCTGCTGACCCTGCAATCATCGCGTATCGATAACCTGTCCACCGCCGATTTTGCGATCGACAAGGGCTATCTTGATATGGCGGGCATGACGCGGCCGCATATGGCTGATCCGCATATCGTTGCCAAACTGCTCAGCGGTAAAGAAGACCGCATTCGACCCTGTGTCGGCGCCGGATATTGTCTTGATCGTCCCTATCGTGGGCTGGATGCGCTTTGCGTGCATAATCCGTCGACCAGCCGTGAAATCACCATGCCACACACCATAGACGCAGCGGCTTCGAGTAAGCGTGCTGTAGTAGTCGGCGGTGGTCCGGCGGGGCTCGAAGCAGCACGTGTTCTGGCCGAACGCGGGCATCATGTTACATTGCTGGAGGCTTCAACGCGTTTGGGTGGCCAGATAAACCTGGCCGCTGAGACCGGATGGCGCAGCGGCCTGGCGGGCATCACCGACTGGCTGGTCAGTGAGTTGGATCACCTGAAGGTCGATGTGCGAATGAATTGTTTTGCCCAGACGGAGGATGTTCTCGCCGAAAACCCGGACATCATTATTCTCGCCAATGGCGGATTACCCGTGCAGGATCTTCGCCATGGCGGTGAAGAATTCACCCTGACGGCCTGGGACATTCTCGGGCAGCCTGGTCCACCTACAGGTAAGATCTTTTTCTACGACCAGAGCGGTGGTGAGTCCGCTATATCGACTGCTCAATTCCTGGTAGAGAAAGGTGCCGAGATGATATTTGCCACGCCTGACCGGGTGGCCGGCAACGATATCGGTGCACAAAACCTGCCGGTATTCATGCGTTCGCTGCTGGAGCACGGCACCAGGATTCTGACCGATATTTATCTGCTTGAAGCCAGGAAAACAGACGGCCAGTTGATCGCCTGCTATAAAAACCGCTTCACCGGTGCAGTGGCGGAAGAGCCTGTAGATGCCATAATCCTGGAGCAGGGCGTGATAGCGGACAGTGAACTTTTTGAGACGTTGGCACCCGGATCCAAAAACCTGGGGGATTACGATTTAAACGCGCTTGGCAATGGCGACGCACAGCCAGACAACATCAACCCGCAGGGGACATACCTGTTGTTTCGAATAGGCGATGCGCTGATGTCAAGAAATATCCATGCGGCATTGCTCGACGCGCGCAGGTTGTGTCGATTGCTTTAGCCGAACTTCCGGCAACCTGATCAACGGAATCTGCGAAACGATATGAGCGAGCAGGCGAGGATCATTGTCATCGGGGGCGGCATCGTCGGCTGTTCCATCCTTTACCATCTGGCCAGGGCGGGTTGTTCGGATGCACTACTGCTGGAGCGAAATGAACTTACTTCCGGTGCAACCTGGCATGCCGCAGGTAATGTGCACACGCAGAGTGCCTTCAGAAACCTGTCCACATTGCAGGCCTATTCGCTCAGACTCTACGACGGATTGGCCGCGGAAGTCGGGCAGGAGGTAGGCAGCCATGTGGTAGGCGGCTTCTTTCTGGCCAGATCGGCGGAACGCATGACCGAGTTCAGGTTTCTTTCCGGGAAATTCAGGGCAATCAATATTGAATACGAGTTGGTTACGCCTGCCGAGGTCAGGGATAAACACCCGCTTATCGACACCACTGGCATCGTAGGCGCAGCCTGGGATCCGGAGGAAGGTTACGTCGATCCCTACTCGGTGACTATGGGCCTGGCTGCCGGGGCGCGACAAAATGGGGCCAGGATCAAGCGGAATTGCCGGGTAGTCAGCATCGAACCACAGCAGCACGGTTGGCGTATTCACACGGCTGACGATGAGGTCTTCGATTGTGAGGTGGTGGTCAATGCGGCAGGGTTTTGGGCCGATGATGTGGCCCGCATGGTGGGCGCCCGGCTGCCTGTGACCAATATGGAGCATCACTATATGGTCACCGACAACATTGCGGAGATCGAGTCGCTGCCTGACGAACTGCCGATGATACGCGACATGGACTATGGTTTTTACATGCGACAGGAGGCCAACGGCCTGCTGGCAGGAGCCTGGGAGGCGGATTGCCGGGCTGCCTGGGACAACCGGAGGCCGCCCTGGGATTTTGGGCAGGAGTTATTTGCCAACGACTACGACCGACTCGAGACCTGTATAGAAAGAATCTGCGAGTGTGTGCCCGTGTTTGCCAACTCCGGTCTGAAGCGCACGGTCAATGGCGCCATTTCCTTCGCCCCGGATGCGCGGCCCATGATCGGGCCCATGCCGGGCGTTCCGGGATATTTTGTGGCCTGTGGGTTTCTGGGCGGCATCTCGCAGGGCGGCGGCATCGGCCTCGCCATGTCGCAGTGGATACTTGATGGCGAACCGGAACTGGACCTGTCTTTCATCGATGTGGCCCGTTTCGGTGATTGGGCCAGCAGGGGTTTTGCACGTGCACGTACTTACGAAGTTTTTCCACGCCGCTACGAGATCATCTACCCACACCTGGAAAGACAAAGCGGTCGCCCGCTGCGGACCACGCCGATCTATCAGTCGCTGCAGCAGCACGGCGCCGTAATGGGCCA
>CAXMTM010000374.1:0-2967 GCA_964196385.1 Arenicellales bacterium | reverse complement strand
TTTATACGCGAGCGCGCAGGATTGAATGCCCCCGTATGTTCGTACGAGCAAGCCATTTCGCACTGCAGACAACTGGTGCACTTTGCGGGATCAATGAGTAAAGATTTATGCATTACTGTCCTCTGGCATTTTCGATGATTGTATCCGTGTTTCGGGGTTTCGTGGTAGCCAAATTGTCCGCCCACTTATCTTTGCCGGGTGCGCCAGTCTGGCGACTCGTACACCGCGGCATCGGAAGGGGGCAACGGTTCCCTGCCCCGTATTGTGTCCGCCAGCTTTTCCGCCATCATGATTACCGGGGCGTTGAGATTGCCGTTGACGATATTGGGCATGATGGACGCGTCCACTACTCTCAGGCCCTTGATGCCGTGTAATTTCCCCCCGGCATCTACCACCGAACGCTCATCCGTTCCCATTTTACAGGTACAGCTCGGATGGTAGGCGCTCTCACCTTTCTCCCTGGCAAACGCATCCAGACCCTCGTCACTTTCGACCTGCGGCCCCGGCGCGAGCTCCGCCCCGCGCAGATCGTCGAACGCGCTTTGCGCAAATATTTCCCGCGTGTGCTGGATACCATCGCGCATGACCTGGCGGTCGTGTTCGGTGCCCGTGTAGTTGAACAGGATCTTCGGCGGATCGGCCGGGTCCGCCGATCTCAACACCACCGAACCCCGGCTGCTTGGCCGCATGGGGCCGGTATGCGCCTGGAAGCCGTGTCCGCCGGCCGGGCTGCGCCCGTCGTAGTTGATGGCGATGGGCAGAAAATGATACTGCAGGTCCGGGTATTCGACACCCGCGCGGCTGCGAATGAATCCCCCGCATTCAAAATGATTGGTGGCGCCCCAACCCTTTTTTGTCAGCAGCCACTGCAGGCCGATTTTAAGCTTGGTCAGCGGACGGGTAGCCGGATAAATCGATATCGGCTGTGTGCAGCTATGCTGAACATACACTTCCAGGTGGTCCTGCAGGTTGTCACCGACGCCGGGTAGATCTGCTTTGACGCTGATGCCGAATTCGGCAAGCTTTTTCCCATCCCCGATGCCCGACAGGTTGAGCAATTGTGGTGAGTTGATCGCGCCGCCGCACAGGATCACCTCGCCGGCGTCCACCTTTTCAATGTTCCCGTTGCGTACGCATTCGACGCCGACGGCCTGGCTGTCCTCTATGCGAATACGGGTCACCAGCGTTTTGAGCCACAACTCCAGGTTGGGTCTGGGCAGCGCCGGTCGCAGATAGGCCTTGGCCACGCTCCAGCGTTCACCCTTGTAGGTGGTCATGTCCATGGGTCCCAGCCCTTCCTGCTGAAAACCATTCATGTCCGCCGTGTAGGGATAACCCGCCTGCTTGCCGGCCTCGATAAAGATATTGAACAGCGGATTGTCACAGGCGCCGGTGGTGACCATCAAAGGCCCCGAGTCACCCCGGTAGTCGTCGCCGCCGTTGAGCCGCGTTTCGGCCTTTCTGAAGTAAGGCAGCACATTTCGGTACGCCCAACCTTCGGCTCCGGCCGACTGCCAGCCGTCGTAATCCCTGGCGTTGCCCCGGATATAAACCATCCCGTTGATTGACGATGACCCGCCGATGACGCGGCCGCGCGGGCACATAACCCTGCGATTGTCCATGTGCGGATCGGGTTCGGTGTTGTACGCCCAGTTATAGCGGTCATTGCCGAGCGGGTAGGAGAACCCTGCCGGCATGTGAATCATAATGCTGCGGTCTTCACCCCCCGCTTCCAACACCAGCACCCGGGTATCCGCATCCTCCGTCAATCGCGACGCAAGCACGCCTCCGGCGGAACCGGAACCGATGATTATCACGTCATAGCGCTTGTTCATGTATGTGTCCTCCAGCTGAACATTTCCTTTTACCTCTTTTCTAGCTGAGGGGCAATTCGCTGGTATCGGCTCGTACCGCAACTTCCGGTAATGTCTTTTTGAGCAGGGCCATGACTTGCAGTGCGGTAGCGCGGTACGCGGTCAGCTTTCCACCGAAAACCGACACCACTCTCGGCCTGGCCGCATTGTCCACCGGCAGGTACGTTTCCCTGGACCGACTGAACGCGGACCCTTTCGTCGACGGCAACACCCTCAACCCGGCCCACTGGCGCAACACATCGGTGGATCGGCCCGGGAAGTAATGCCGGTAAACCTCCAGCAAGTACGTCGTCTCTTCGGGCAGCGGCACCACCCCGCCCGGGTCGCCGCTGTATTTGTGCTCGGTGGTCCCCAACAAGGTGGTGTCGTTTTTCCACGGCATAACGAACGTGGCCCGCCGGTCGCCGAGGGCTTCAACGTAGTAACACCCGCGTTCGATTTTACCGGGCAACTCGAGGTGTGCGCCCTGGACATTCTCCATCGCCACGTCCGCCAGAGGCGGGCTGAATCCCTTCGCGATGTCCCGGGCCCAGGGCCCGGCTGCGTTGACAACGGCGGCTGCCTTGCACTGTTTGATCTCGCCGCCGATACGGTAACTCACCTCGCAAATGTCCCCATAAACTTCAGCCGACTCGAACCGGGCCGGGCAGATCAACTGCGCTCCCAGTTCCAGGGCCGACTTCATTACTGCCCGGGTCAACAAGACATCGTCCGTCTGCGCATCCCAGTACTGAAAAACCTGTTGCAACCTTTCGGTGTTCAAGCCATCCAGATGCTGCCACTCGCTGTGCGGCACAGATCTGAACCGGACAGGTTCTCCCATGCCGGCAAACAACCAGTACAACCCCAGACCAATACGCATGAGCCACGGGCGCCGGGAGGTTTCAGGATACACGGGAATAAAGAATTTTTGCCGCTTGACCAGAGACGGCGCCAGCTTCAACAGTAGCTCGCGCTCACGGAGGGATTCTCTTACCAGGGAAAACTGGGCGCTTTCCAGATAGCGTAATCCACCATGGATCAGTTTGCTCGACCGGCTGGAGGTGCCGGCAGCCAGGCTGCTCTGTTCCAGCACGACGACCTCATATCCAGC
>CAXMTM010000373.1:0-10278 GCA_964196385.1 Arenicellales bacterium | reverse complement strand
AAGATACGGTGTCGATCCGGAATTTTTTCAAAAGCATGATTTTCACGTGCACGTACCGGAAGGCGCGACACCGAAAGACGGACCGAGCGCCGGCATCGGAATGTGTGTTGCTCTGTTGTCGGTAATCACCGGCATCCCGGTACGATCCGACGTAGCCATGACCGGGGAAATAACACTGCGTGGAGAAGTGTTGCCGATCGGAGGGCTCAAAGAGAAGTTGCTTGCCGCTCATCGAGGAGGCATCACCACGGTGATTATTCCTGAGGAGAATGAAAAGGACCTCGTGGAAATCCCGAAGAACATCAAAGCCGATCTGCAGATCAGACCTGCCAAATGGGTGGATGATGTTTTGAAAATTGCATTGGAGCGCATGCCTGAACGTGATGAAGCCATGGATGAAAAATCCAAAAAGCAACAATCATCGAAATCCAAGGATGATGATTCGTCGCCGGATTCAGTCACCACACACTAGGAATAACTGCTGTAACACATTTAACAATCATTTGACTTGTCTTATGTAGGTTGTTGTTTTTTTTGAAAAAGGCAATCATTCCAAAAATTTCGGTCGAGGCGATCGTATCTATTTTTCTGACGGCGTTCCTTGACACCACTTTTCGCCCTGGTATAAGGTGATCGCCGGAGGAAAGGCGCCCGGCGCCTGAAAAGCTCACCTTCTTTTTGCAAACTATTTGCAAGATTTTTCACCGCTTACTAATTAACCAACTAAGGGGAATATAACCGTGAATAAAGCGGAACTGATAGATGCCGTAGCCGCCAAGGCTGACCTTACCAAATCCGATGCTGCCAGTGCTGTGGATGCTGTTTTTTCAACTATTACAAAGTCTCTCTCAGGAGGGAACGCGGTCACGTTAGTGGGCTTCGGTACCTTCGCGGTAACGGACCGCGCGGCTCGTACCGGGCGCAATCCACGTACCGGTGAAGCGATAACCATCCCGGCGTCGAAGAGCCCGAAATTCAAGTCTGGTAAAGCACTGAAGGATGCCCTAAACTAGCGCGCCTTTCGGGTGCTTAGCTCAGTTGGGAGAGCGTCGCCCTTACAAGGCGAAGGTCGGCGGTTCAAGCCCGTCAGCACCCACCAGCATGTTGCCGGTTGGTTCAATGCGGGCTGTTTCAGCATGGGTTGCGTTTGCTGACCTTGCATTTGTTGATTGGGAGCGGTAGTTCAGTTGGTTAGAATACCGGCCTGTCACGCCGGTGGTCGCGGGTTCGAGTCCCGTCCGCTCCGCCAAGCATAATTGCCAATAATAATGAAAGGGCGAGGTAACTCGCCCTTTCTTGTTACGGGTGGCTTATTATGGGTGGCTTAATTACGGGCGGTCTGAATTTTCGCTTGTAACTCGCCGAGATTAAACTTGAATCACAATACCTGGCCTAAATAGTCAAATATCATGCTTACTGAAATCAGAGACCGCGCCACTGGCTGGATCGCATGGATTATCGTATTTATAATTTCCATCCCGTTCGCCCTGTGGGGTGTCAATGAGTATTTTTCCGGAGGCGCGGCGCTGAATATCGCCGTTGTCAACGGGCAGGAAATCAGTCAGCAGGAATACCGCTACGCATTAGAGGAACGCAGGAGTATGGCACGGCGCGTATTGGGCGCGCAGTTTAACGCTGATACGGTAAATAGCATTGAATTTCGAAATGCGGTTCTGGATGACCTGATACTTCGACAACTGCTCGATCAGGAAGCGCAGCAGGCCGGGTATCGGGTGAGTGACGAGCAGCTTTCTGAATTCATTACCACGACCCCGCGATTTCAGTCCAATGGTCAGTTCCAACCGGAAATCTATCAGCAGCAACTGCAGTCCCAGGGTTTCAGCAAGGCGGGGTACGAAGCCTATCTGCGCCGGGAGTTCGTCCTGCAGCAGTTAAGAGATGGTCTTGGAAGTTCATCAATCGTGACTAAACGGGATCAGGAAGAATTTCTCAAACTGGCGCAGGAAAAACGCGTTTTCGACTACGTCACCATCGGGCCTGATTCCTACATTGCAGATATTGAAGTGTCAGACGAAGATATAAGCGGGCATTACCAGGATAACCAGGAACTCTACCAGTCTGTGGAAATGATCAAGGTGGAGTATGTACAATTGTCGGTAGACGATCTTGCCCAAGGTGTGCAGGTTACGGACGAAGACGTGGAACGTTATTTCGAGGACAACAAAGGGCTTTACAAAACGCCGGAACAAAGGGTGGCCAGCCATATACTGATCACCGTAAGCGAAGATGCCGATGACGTCACGGTACAGGAGGCGCTGGAGAAGGCGCAGGATCTGGCGGATCGGGCGCGGCAAGGAGAAGATTTTTCCGAACTCGCCAGGACCCATTCAGAAGACCCGGGATCCGCCACGGCAGGCGGAGATCTGGGTATGGTGGAGACAGGCCTCATGGTCAAACCATTTGAGGACAAGCTGTTCTCGTTGCAGGAGGGCGAGATAAGCGATCCGGTGAAGACAAGATATGGGTACCACGTAATCAAGCTGACCGAATTGATGCCCGAAACGGGCAAGGAACTGTCCGAGGTGCGCGACGAGATCGAAGCCGGGGAGAAAAAAAATATGGCCGAGGGGATTTTCGTGGACCGTGCGGAATCGTTCAGGAATATCGTCTTCGAACAGCCAGAGTCACTGGATGCCGTTGCTGAAGAGTTGGGTCTTGAGCCGCAAATAACGGATTGGTTCTCCCGCGATTCGGGAACCGGTATCGCGGCAAACGGGATAGTTCGAGACAGCGCGTTCAGCGATGACGTTTTTATTGATAATCTCAACAGTGAGGCCATCGAGCTGGATATCGATACCCTGGTCGCCCTGAGGAAACTGGAAACCCGGTCAGCCTCCGTAATACCTCTCGAAGAAATTCGCTCCGAGATTGAAGATACCCTGAAGCAACAAAGGGCGCGTGAGCGAGTGACCGGGAAAGGAGAAGAATTGCTGGACGAACTCAGACAGAACGGTGCATGGGAATCGCTCATAGCGGACAACGGACTGGAGTTAAAGCAGTCCACGCAGACCCGCTTGATGTCGAATCCGGATACTTCATTGAAAGTTGCGAAAGAAGTATTCCGGGCCGAACCACCGACACAGGGCCCGGTATACGGCGGTGTCAATGTGTCGGACGGAAGCTTCGTGCTGTACAGATTGACTGACGTACAGTCCGGCGTGCCCGACGATGCGGACGAGAGCACCAATCAGAAAATCGAAGATTCCCTGACCAGGCGCCGGGGTGGTGATTATTTTCTGAGCTACCAGAACGGTTTACGTGATTCTGCAAAGGTCGAGATTTTCGAAGAGAATTTGTAGTGCAATAAGTTTTCTGGCCGGCTAAGGACACGTCCGTCATCCCGGCGCATGCCGGGATCCGGACGCACCGACCAGGCGCACCGACCAGGGCCATGTTTCCTGGATTCCGGCCTGCGCCGGAATGACGAATTCAGGGTTTGCAAATAACGATTCCGCTATAGTAATTTCCATCCGTTACTGACACCTTTATATCATTCTTCCTGCAGCAGCCGCTCACTCATGCCCATCATGTTGAACCCCGCATCGACGTACATGATTTCTCCGGTGATGCCCGTGGCGAGATCCGAGCAAAGAAAAGCTGCGGCGTTGCCCACCTCGTCGATGGTTACCCCGCGTCCCAGCGGCACCACTTTTTCATAGTACTGCATCATTTTTTTGAACCCGCTTATACCGGCGGCCGCCAGGGTTCTTATGGGGCCGGCGGAGATGGCATTGACGCGGATGCTTTGCGGGCCCAAAGACTGGGCCATATAACGGACATTGGCTTCCAGGCTGGCCTTGGCCAGGCCCATGACGTTATAACCGGGCATGGCGCGTAACGAACCGATGTAAGACAAGGTTAGCAACGACCCGGCCCGCCCGGACATCATGTCGTGTCCCGCTTTCGCCAGGGCTGAAAAACTGTAGGAACTGATGTCGTGTGCCATGCGGAATCCGTCCCTCGTCACTGCGTCCAGATATGTGCCCTCCAGTTCCTCCCGGGGGGCGAAAGCGACACAGTGGACGATGCTGTCCAGACCGTCCCAGGAGCTACTCAACTGGCTGAAAGCGTTTTCGATCTGCTCGTCATCGGCAACGTCCATCGGCAGTACGATATCTGAGTTCACGGTCGACGCATATTTCTCAACGCGGGACTTGAGCCGGTCTGTTTGATACGTAAACGCAAGTTCGGCACCTTCCCTGTGCATGGCTTTGGCTATGCCCCAGGCGATAGACCGCTCACTGGCTACCCCCACGATCAATACTCGTTTTCCGGTCAGGAATCCCATAGATTTTGTTGCCTCGAGTTATAATGCTGCGAATTAGATCAGAGTCTATTGTAAGTTCTCAATAAGTCCATGCAAAAAAGTGGTGTTGAGGTTGTCTTTACTGGCTGTGCACGCTCTTTTTGAGAAGTTACATTCCTTTTGTATAACAACCTGAAAATCCTGTCAAAAGCCGGTATGAAAACGGCGGTTTTGTTGTTGCTGGGAAGCAGTGGGCTCAGTGCATCCTGGAATGACCCTTATCCCGGTGCTGAAAGTGCCGCCAACGTGTTCTATTCGACATTTTCGGAACGACCCAAGCACCTCGACCCGGCACGATCGTACAGTTCGGATGAATATGTATTTATCTCCCAGATCTACGAACCTCCACTTCAGTACCACTACCTGAAAAGGCCCTATACGCTGATTCCACTCAGCAGCGACGGGATGCCGAAGATCCGGTACCTTGATAATCATGGGCGCGATATCGCGAATGATGTTCCGGCACAGGATGTTGCATTCAGCATCTATGAGTTCAGCATACAAAGGGGCGTACAGTTTCAGCCCCATCCGGCACTGGCCGTCAATGATGCAGGCAGTTATCGCTATCACGAAACGAGCGGCACGGATCTCGAGCACATACATGCGCTGACGGATTTTGAATTTGCCGGTACTCGTGAAATGACAGCGCACGATTTCGTGTACCAGATCAAACGGATCGCCGATCCCACGTCTCACAGCCCCATAGCCGGCCTCATGGCCCAATATATCGTCGGCTTCAGTGAGTTGAGAGATATTCTGAAGCGTGCCTACGACGACAACGTCAACACGGAGTTTGTGGATTTGCGTAATTTTGAATTGCGCGGCGCAGAAGTCATCGATCGCTACACCTACAGTGTTCGCCTGAAAGGAAAGTATCCACAGTTCCTGTTCTGGCAGGCGATGCCGTTTTTCGCACCGATCCCCTGGGAAGCTGAAAAATTTTATTCGCAAGCAGGTATGGAGGCCAAAAATATAACGCTGGATTGGTACCCCATCGGCACCGGCCCATTCTACCTGGCGGAGAACAATCCCAATTTGCGTATGGTAATGCAGCGAAATCCGAACTTCCATGGTGAAGATTTTCCCAGCACCGGTGAACCCGGGGACGGGGATTCCGGACTACTGCAGGACGCCGGCAAACCCCTGCCGTTCATCGACCGGGCAATGTACAGCCTGGAAAAGGAATCCATCCCGAGGTGGAACAAGTTTTTACAGGGTTATTACGATGATTCGGGCATCAGTTCCGACAGTTTCGACCAGGCCGTGCAGTTTGATGATCTGGGCGACCCCGCGCTGGCCGGCAGCATGCGCGAGCAGGGTATAAGATTGTCTACGTCGGTGGAGACCAGCATGTACTACATGGGGTTCAACATGCTGGACGAGGTGATAGGCGGAGACGGCGATGGGGCGCGCAAATTGCGCCATGCAATATCCATAGCCGTGGATTTCGAGGAATTCGTTTCAATTTTTGTCAACGGCCGCGGACTGGTGGCGCAGGGGCCGATCCCACCGGGTATATTCGGCGCCGGCACAGGGAAAGCGGGTATCAATCCCTATATTTATGACTGGGTGGATGATAAACCCGTTAGAAAGTCCCTGGACGTTGCACGACAATTAATGCGCGAGGCTGGCTATGAGGGTGGGATCGACAGGAAGAGTGGTGAGCCCTTGTCCCTGAATTTCGAAGCGGTCAGCCGAGGACCGGATGACAAGGCAAGGTTGAACTGGGTCCGCAAACAGTTCAAGAAACTGGGTATACAACTTATTGTGAGGGCGACGGACTACAACCGCTTTCGTGAAAAAATGCTCAAAGGGACCGGTGAGATATTTTTTTGGGGGTGGAATGCGGATTACCCGGATCCGGAGAATTTTCTGTTTCTGCTCTACGGGCCCAACTCCAAAGCAATGAACGGCGGAGAGAACGCAAGCAACTATAAGAATCCGCTGTTTGACGAGCTGTTTGTGAAGATGAAAAATATGGACAATGGGCCGCAACGGCAAACACTCATCGATGAGATGGTGGACATGCTTCGCAAGGACACACCGTGGATGTGGGGTTTTCACCCCAAAAAGTTTTCACTTCGTCATGGTTGGGTTCACAACATAAAGCCCAGTACCATGGCCAACAACACGCTCAAATACATACGAATCGAGCCGGCCTTGCGCCAGGCATCCAGAGACCGCTGGAATGAACCGGTATTGTGGCCACTGGCGGTGGCTGTCGGCCTGCTCGGACTCAGCATCATTCCGGCCGCGGTGAGTTTTCGTCGCCGCGAAAACGAGGCCGCAATTTGACCGCTTACATCGTCCGCAGAATCCTGTATGCCATCCCGATCCTGATCGGCGTCAACCTGCTCACGTTCATGCTGTTCTTCGTGGTCAACAGCCCCGATGACATAGCGCGTTCTCAGCTCGGGGACCGGCGGGTCACAGCAGAGGCCATCGATGCCTGGAAGGAGGCCCGCGGATATCACCAGCCGGTGATGTATAACGGTGAAGCGTCCGGCAGCGGTAAATATACGGAAACGATTTTCTTTGAAAAATCCCTGAGGCTGTTTGTATTTGATTTCGGTCAGTCCGACAGCGGTCGTGATATCGGTCACGACATCAGTCAGAGAATGTGGCCCAGTCTCGCCATAGCCATCCCTACACTGTTGGTTGGTGTTTTGCTGAACATCACGCTGGCTCTGCTCATAGCCTTGTTCCGTGCCTCCTACATAGATGTCTGGGGAGTGGTGATATGCGTGATCCTGCTGTCGATTTCTTCTCTGTTCTACATTATTGGCGGACAGTTTCTACTCAGCAAACTGCTGCACCTGGTGCCGATATCCGGATACGATACCGGTTTTGATGCGATCAAGTTCCTGATCCTGCCGGTAATCATCGGGGTGATTGGCGGCATAGGTTCGGGTACGCGCTGGTATCGTACGATCTTCCTTGAGGAGATAGAAAAAGACTACGTCAGAACCGCGCGTGCCAAGGGCCTGCGCGAGCAACGCGTGCTTTTCGGGCATGTCCTCAGAAACGCGCTAATCCCCATTCTGACGGGGATCGTGGTGGTCTTGCCACTGTTGTTTCTGGGTAGTCTGATCACTGAGTCTTTCTTCGGAATCCCAGGTCTGGGCAGCTACACCATCGAGGGTATCCAGCGTCAGGATTTTGCCATCGTACGTGCGATGGTATTTCTCGGTTCCGTTCTGTACATCATCGGACTGTTGCTGACTGACATTTCCTACACACTGGTAGACCCCAGGGTCTCTCTAAAATAGTTGAATAGTACGATGCCGGTTTTATTCTGGACCGATATTCTGATTTTTTTCCTGATCGCACTAGCCGTCGGGTTCGCGTTATATGCCTCCGGCAAGGAACATCTTCGACTGCCCTGGCGCGAGGTGGGTCGCAGCCGTGTGGCAATGAGCGCACTTGTTGTGTTGACGGTGTATGTAGTGATCGGGGTCATGGATTCCATACACTACAAACCCGCACTCGATACCGAAGACGGCAGCGGCAAGACGCAGTTTTCCAGTGAAGTGCTGAGCCTCTTCGACTCGCTGACCACCGGCTTGCGTGAACGGCAGGAGAAAACCTACTCGGCGCCGTTTGCGATCCATTTGTTCAGTAAGGAATTGGTGGACTTGCCCGGTGGCACGCAACAGCGTCGCTTCCCACGACTGATCCATGGTGGCGCTCACCTGACGGCTGCCGGGGACAGATTCGGTGATATTGCCGGGATATCGATCCGGGCTGTGGCAAAAGCTGTTGTCTTGTGGGTTTTGCTGTCCCTCATTGTTGCTCAAGCCCAGGCGTGGAAAAGGGGTTTGGCTTTAGGTGAGTCTCTGCGGTATTCAATTGCCGGGAGTGCCGGCGTGAGTTGGGGTGCTGTCCTGTTCAGCTTGCTGGTTGTGATCATAATTGGGTGGACCGCGTTCGACCTGTCTCAGCAGTACCATATCCTGGGTACGGATAAAGTTGGTGAAGACGTGTTTTATCAATCTCTCAAGAGCATAAGAACCGGCCTGGTGATCGGCACGCTGACAACTTTGGTCATGCTGCCTTTTGCGATTTTACTGGGGCTGATGGCGGGTTACTTCGGGGGGTGGGTGGACGACATGATCCAGTATCTGTATACAACGCTGAATTCCATTCCGAGTGTATTGCTGATCGCGGCCGCAATCCTGATGATGCAAGTCTATGTGGATAACAATGCGGCGGAGTTTACGAGCGCAGCGGAAAGGGCGGATTTGAGACTGCTGTTTTTATGCTTGATCCTCGGCGTTACAAGCTGGACGGGATTGTGCCGTTATTTGCGTGCCGAATCCCTGAAACTCAGAGAAATCGACTATGTGCAATCCGCCGTGGCATTGGGGGCGGGGCATGCCGCAATCATTACCCGCCACATTTTGCCCAACGTGATGCACATCGTTCTGATCACCGTGGTGCTGGATTTCAGCGGGTTGGTGCTTGCGGAAGCGGTATTGTCATATGTTCAGATCGGCGTCGATCCCACCACCAACAGCTGGGGCAACATGATCAACAGCGCACGGCTCGAAATGGCGCGTGAGCCCGTGGTGTGGTGGTCACTGACGGCCGCATTTATTTTCATGTTCGCACTGGTGTTGGCGGCAAATTTGTTTTCCGATGCCGTCAGGGATGCATTCGACCCGCGATTGAGATCTGGACCCGGATCAATATGAGCAAGGCGGTCCTTCAGGTCGATCAGCTCAGAAGTCATCTGGGCGCCGTCGAGAACCCGGTGCAGGCTGTGGACGGAGTCAGTTTTGACATACATGAAGGCGAGACCGTCGCGTTGCTGGGCGAGTCCGGCTGTGGAAAATCCGTAACGGCGTTGTCCCTGATGAGGCTCTTGCCTGTCTCCGGCCGGATCATCGGTGGACGGGTCTTGTTCGGTGATCAGGACCTGTTGACGTTGCCGGAGTTTGCCATGCGGCGCATCCGTGGTAGCGGGATGTCGATGATTTTCCAGGAACCGATGACTTCCCTGAATCCGGTATTGAGCGTTGGCCATCAGATCGCCGAGTCAATAAGAACGCACCGCTCCGTCAACTCCCGGCGTGCTCGTGATGAGGTCGCCGGGTTGCTGGATGCGGTGGGTATTCCGGATCCCGGAAAAACCATCGACGCTTACCCGCACCAACTTTCCGGGGGAATGAAACAACGGGTAGTCATCGCCATAGCACTGGCCAACCAACCCGCGTTGCTGATCGCGGACGAGCCCACCACCGCCCTCGATGTCACCATTCAGGCGCAGGTACTGGAACTTATCCAGAGACTGCAGTCGGAGAGGGGAATGGCGGTTCTGCTGATCACCCATGACCTTGGTGTGGTCAATCAGTTGGCTGACAAGGTTGCGGTAATGTACGCGGGACAAATCGTGGAAAAAGCGGATCGTGAATCCTTTTTCTCTGCACCGCTGCACCCCTATAGTCAGAAGTTGTTTGACTCTCTGCCTGATCTGAACAAAAGGGGGGAGGCGCTGGATGTGATCCGGGGAACTGTACCGGCACTCAATACGGTATTTGCAGGGTGCCGGTTCGAGTCCCGTTGTCACCGTGCGTGGTCGCTGTGCCGGCACACAGAACCGTCGTGGTCGACCCTGGGGGCAGCGAAGGTTTTTTGTCATCTTTACAATTCCGGCGCTGACCCGGGCGCAGCCCCGTCCGATGAAGGAACCGTGGCGGCGGCTGCCGGGCCGGTAAAAACAGGGGCGAAGAAGTCGGGCGCCGTACGGTTGGACGTTGTCGGATTGAAAGTATACTTTCCCAGAAAATCAGGAGTGTTCAGAAGGACTACCGGCCATGTCCGGGCCGTCGACGGGATAGATGTCGCCATCGGGGCCGGCGAAACTCTCGCCCTGGTTGGCGAGTCGGGTTGCGGCAAAACTACCGCAGGCAAGGGCATCATTCAACTCGTCAAACCCACTGCCGGAAAGG
>CAXMTM010000372.1:0-3612 GCA_964196385.1 Arenicellales bacterium | reverse complement strand
GATAAATTTCAGCACGCTGTACTGCGATGGTACCGAACAACTAAAAGTGGAAGGGACCATAAACGATGGCAGCGGCCCCAACGACTACTCGCCGGCCAGCGATTGCAAATGGCTCATTACAGCGCCGGAAGGGCAAGTCATTCACTTCAGGTTTGTAGAATTTGACACTGAGGATAAGACTGATTTCATCTACTTTTTTGATGGTGCCGGGACCCATGAGGACATCATGGCCCGATTCAGTGGGCCCAATATCCCACCGGAACTAACGACGTGGCATAACCAGGTTCTGGTTTGGTTTGTGACTGATCGCCAAAACCAGGCTAAAGGATGGAAGGCAGAGATTCGCTTCAAAATGCCTGATGAATCCAGTGATTGAAGCAAGGTAGAAGTTTGGGTTAGTCCAGTATCACGGAAAGCGGAACGGAATACCTATAATTGGCCGTTAGCGGTCGTTCCCGATGCTCAAATTTAGATAAATTGAATAGCCGCTTGTAGCGCGTTAGCTGCCTATCGCCGTACTGTTAAATGACCTTCCGCTTTCCATCGAATAGCGGACGGTCGCCAGGCGAGATTTTCAGCGATGTGAAGGACTGCAAACGGCCAATAGTGGACGTCCGTGGTCTGTAAAATTCAGCTAAAAATACTAAGTGAACTAACTAGTGAGAATCAGGATGATTCGCACCTAATATCCTAGACACTCACCAGCCGTTTTGTGAATGGTTTTTATAACCACTTCAACACAGCCTCGAATAGTAGCTCCGGTTTGATCGGCTTGCCGAGGTGATCATTCATCTCTGTTTCAATACAGATTTGGCATCTTCATCAAAGGCATTCGCCGTCATCGCCAGAATCGGGGTTTGCTCCGTATCGTATATAGCGGTCCCATGCCGCCCGCATCAGTTACCATCTCACACAAGCGTGGCGTGCCCAGCCTCGCCAACACTATTGCAATTCATGTCCACCAATTACCAGGCCCAAATAAGTAGTTCTTGGAATCAGAGATGTAGACACCAGTCACGAGGCATTTGACCAGTTTGTCCGTTCTCGGTTAAGCTATTTTCAATTCAAGAAGTTACAACCGGGATAAGTGACGTGCCGGCAACCACGCAGAAACGTTCTGTCGGTGGCCCATGTTCACCACCACTGTAGATACCTGAAAGGAGGTACAGATGGCACATCAGGATTGGAGCATGAAAGGGCAATGGTTGAAGAACTGCAACTGCGCCTATGGTTGTCCCTGCGATTTCAACGCAAGGCCAACCCACGGTCATTGTGCGGGTATGGTCGGGATGCGAATTGAGTCCGGACATTTCGGCGATGTAGACCTGAGTGGTCTTCACTGGGCCGCTGTTTATCACTGGCCCGGTGCACTGCATGAGGGCAACGGTACGTTGCAACCGGTCATCGATGAGCGCGCCGATGAGCAGCAGCGTACTGCACTCCTCACGATCCTGAGTGGACTGGAACAAAACGACGGCACTTTCCTGCATATCGTCAGCATGATCGTCAGCGAGGTGCTCGAACCGCAATTCGTACCGATAGAGTTCGAGTTCGATCTCGACAAACGCAGGGCACGGTTCGTTGCGGCCGGCATCTTTGAGACCGTCAGCGAGCCGATCCTCAATCCCGTGACCGGCGATGAGTACCGGGTCCAGGTGAGCATACCCGAGCCGTTCGAGTACGGCCTGGCCGAGATCGCCAGCGCCTCCGTCAACAAGGGGACCGGTTCCATCAAGTACGACTGGCCCAACTCCCACAGTTCCATGACCTACGTCGAGCACACCCCCACTGGAGTGATTCAGCGCTGAGTCACAGCAGTTGCCCGCTCGCTTGTGGGAGGAGTCCGTGGCTGCGCAGCGCGTGTCCCGAACGGCCCTCCCGAGCTTGGAGCAACCGGAGGATGCACGTTGCTTGACCGTCCACTCGAGACTGTTCTGAAGAAGGACCGCGTAGTGATTCTGTCCGCCCTGGCGGGGATTTCGGCACTGGCCTGGGCCTACATGTTGTACCTCGCCTGGGCCATGGATTCGATGGATATGGGATCGGCGGAGATATTAATGGACCAGGTCATGCCCCAGATGCAGGCTTGGGGGCCTGTCGAGCTGTTCCTGACCTTTGTTATGTGGGCGATCATGATGGTGGCGATGATGGTGCCCTCAGCCGCGCCGATGATCCTGCTGTTTGCCACCATCAACCGTAAGCGGCGCCAGCAGGATCGCCCCTATGTCGCCAGCGGCATCTTCCTGTTTGGTTATTTGGTGATCTGGACCCTGTTCAGCGCTCTCGCTACGTTGGCCCAATGGGGGCTGCATTCCGCCGCATTGCTGTCGCCGATGATGGTAAGCACTAATCCCATCTTGGGCAGCACGCTGCTGATCGCCGCTGGGGTCTTTCAGTGGACGCCGCTCAAGCACGCCTGCCTGGCTCACTGTCGCGCACCGTTCGAATTCCTGATGTCCGATTGGCGCGAGGGCAATCATGGCGCCTTCATCATGGGGCTGAAGCACGGCACCTACTGTCTCGGTTGCTGCTGGTTCCTGATGGCACTGCTTTTTGTGGCCGGTGTCATGAACCTCCTGTGGGTGGCGGCAATTGCCCTGTTCGTATTGGTAGAGAAAGTGGTTCCTGGAGGCACCGTGGTCGGCCGCGTGACCGGCGCGGTACTGGTGGCAGCAGGGATCGTTTTGCTCACTCGGGGGTTCTGACCCGACCTTCTCGCCAATCCGGTGGAGTGATTTTTTCAAAGAAAGTAATGATTGGGGAGTAAAAACGACACGGATCGTCATGGTCAGCTTTTGGCCGACACCCGTTATTCACATCGCTGAAAATCATGCATGGCGTATGGCCGCTTAGTAATCACAAAGCAGCCTTTCGTCGAGCCCAAATTTCAATGGTGGGAATAGCAGTAGTCGGCCAGGAGCGGAGATCAGATGGAAGGAAAACCCCGCCACAGGAGCGGGGTCAGCAGGCTATCAATCTACAGCAGGATTACGGAAACGCTCCGCTGTTGGGTACGATCGTGTCGTCAGGGACCACTGCATTGGCAGCAATGGTTACGTTATTTCCTATGGTCACATTGGTTCCCAGCACGGCGTAATTTCCGATGGTCACACTTTTGTTGACTGTGGAGCCATCGCCAATCGTCACACCGTCACCGATAACACAGCCTTTGCCAATAAATACATTTTCACCGATCGTCACTCCGTCACCGATTACGCAATCCTTGGCGATTTCCGAATTGTCACCAACCGTGACGTCATCCCCCATTTCGAGGTCCTTCGCGATGATTACATCGTCACCGAGATCAACGTTGTCGCCGATAGACGTGCCGTTACCAAGTGTGGTGCCGGTCCCGACCATTGGGTTGTCACCAATATCGGTGCCTGGCGGGATGACCAAGTCAGGCGATACACATACATCTCCGAAACCGTCTGCGTTCACATCCAGTTGATCCTCATTGGACACAGTCGGGCAGTTGTCCAACGCATCCCGGACGGTATCGAAATCTGAATCGTGATCGGTCAGAGCCACTTCGACATTATCCATGGCCCAGGATTCGTCTTCGCCGCCTTGCCATCCGGCCCCCGTCGCCCGCCACTCGATAACCAGCGT
>CAXMTM010000371.1:0-4258 GCA_964196385.1 Arenicellales bacterium | reverse complement strand
ATAACCGGGCCACAATAAGTCGGTTTCGGCGAGCCAGGGAACCGCCAGTTGCCGGGCATAGAACAGGGCACCGAAAAACCCGGCGAAAAACATCACTTCCGAGAATATGAACCACATCATGCTAACGCGGAAGGATACACCGACGCTGGTATTGTACATCCCCCCTTCGCTCTCCCGTGCGACCGTGCCGAACCAGCCGAACAGCATGAATATGAGCACCGCCCCGCCAAACATCATCAGCCAGGGACCGGTACTGCCCTCATGCAGAAACAGAGTGAAACCGAGCAGCAGGCTGAATAAGCCAACCGATCCGACGATGGGCCATCCGCTGGGGTTGGGCAGATAATAACTGCCGGGTGCCTGACTCATAATATTTTCCTCTTTACGTCTTCTTTATTCTAACGGTTCTGGTAACGGAGTTAGCCTTCGTTGGCACCACTGCCATCGACAAGCGCCGTCAGCTTGTTCTTGTCTTCCTCGCTCAAATACTTCTGCGCGTTGAAAAACGAGTAAGACAGCGTAATCGTGCGCACCTCTTCCGGGATATCCCGATCGACAACGAACCGGACCGGCATATCCCTGCGCTCGCCGCCTTTCAAAAGCTGATTAGTAAAACAGAAACACTCCGTTTTCTTGAAGTGGGTCGCCGCGATGGCGGGCGCGACGCTGTACGTGGCCCGGCCGAATAGCGGATAAGACGAATTGTTCCGGGCGAAATACACCGCATCCGTGATCTCACCGGGGTGTATCCTGACCGTTTGGGTAACCGGCTTGAATTCCCAGGGCAAACCGGTCGCGGTATGGCTGGTGAACTGCACCGTGATCCAGCGGCTTTCATCCATGCCGCCGGCCATCGCCGTCTGCTTGTCCGTAATCCCGGTCTTGCCGTTCAGCCCGAAGGCCACGCAAAACGTATCGTAAAGCGGGACCAGTGCGTAGCCAAAGCCGAACATGAGCACCGTCAGCACAACCAGGCGCACCACGATGCGTTTATTCATCCGGTCTTTAGTGATACCACCCAGGCTCGTCGTCATTCAGCTTGTCCAGTAGTACAGATATGTGCCCAGAAAGGCCAGAGCCACCAGGCCCAGCACCAGGGCCAGGCGAATATTGGACCGGCGGCGGCCGTCCTGATTGACGCGGGTGCTCACTGAGGGCCTGTCTGAGTAATCGTTTACTTGATGACCGGCGGCGTTTGAAATGTATGGTATGGCGGAGGTGACGGCAACGTCCATTCCAGTCCTTCCGGATTATCCCAGACTTCACTGGTCGCCTGCACTCCTTGTTTGACGCACTTGTAAACGATATAGCCAAACAGCAGTTGTGACAAACCCAGGCCAAATGCGCCAATAGACGAAATTACATTGAATTCCGTAAACTGCAGCGCATAGTCGGGGATGCGCCGCGGCATGCCGGCCAGACCCAGGAAATGCTGGGGGAAGAAGGTGATATTGAAAAATATCGCCGTCAGCCAGAAGTGCCATTTGCCCAGTTTTTCATCGTACATATGGCCGGTCCACTTGGGCAGCCAATAGTAAACACCACCCATCATCCCCATTGCCGACCCCGAAAACAGCACATAGTGGAAATGGGCAACCACGAAGTAGGTATCGTGATACTGGAAGTCCGCCGGGGTTATGCCGAGCATCAATCCGGACAATCCGCCAATGGTAAATAAAACGACAAACCCCACCGCAAACAACATGGGCGTTTCGAAAGTCATCGAACCACGCCACATGGTGGCCACCCAGTTGAAGACCTTCACCCCGGTGGGTACTGCGATCAACATGGTGGCGTACATGAAATAAATTTCACCGACCAGCGGCATGCCCACGGTAAACATATGGTGCGCCCAGACGATAAATGACAGGAAGGCGATACCCGTTACCGCCAGCACCATCGAGGTATATCCGAACAACGGCTTGCGCGCGAAAGTCGGAATTATTGCGGAAATAATGCCGAACGCGGGCAGGATCATGATGTACACCTCGGGGTGCCCGAAAAACCAGAAAATATGCTGGAACAAAACCGGGTCCCCGCCACCGGCGGGATTAAAGAATGCGGTGCCGAAATGGCGGTCGGTCAGCAGCATGGTTACCGCACCCGCGAAAACCGGCATTACGGCGATCAGCAGAAAGGCGGTGATCAACCACGTCCACACGAACAACGGCATTTTCATGAAACCCATGCCCGGTGCACGCATGTTGAAGATGGTCACAATCACATTGATCGCTCCCAGCACCGACGATATACCCAGCATGTGCACTGCAAATATAGTGAGATCCACGCCCATACCGCCCTGTACAGTGAGCGGCGGGTATAGTGTCCAGCCCCCGGCGGGAGCGCCGCCGCCTGTAAAAAAGCTCGAAATCAACAACGTCGCCGCAAAGGGCAGGATCCAGAAACTCCAGTTGTTCAAACGCGGCAATGCCATATCCGGCGCCCCGATCATTATCGGAAGCATCCAGTTGGCGAACCCCACCATGCCGGGCATGATCGCCCCGAATACCATTACCAGAGCGTGCACCGTCGTCAATTGATTGAAAAAGTGCGGGTCCACGATTTGGAGCCCGGGTTGAAACAGTTCGGCTCGGATCACCATGGCCATGGCGCCACCCACCAGAAACATGACAAATGAAAAGAGCAGGTACAAAGTACCGATGTCTTTGTGGTTGGTCGTTGTGATCCACCGGATGATCCCGGTTGGATGATGATCGTGGTGGTCGTGATGAGCGTCTGCTACGGTTGCCATTATTGACTTCTCCAAAAAATCTACTGTGCGGCCGAAGCCAGTTCGCCGGCACCGCCGGTTGTATCCGCATTGCTTGCGATCAGCGCCGCGCCGACCGGGGCAGCGGGAGTCGCTTCAGCCTGATCTCCTTTGGGCGTATGTTCGGTGACCCAGGCATCGAATTCCTGCTCCGGCAAGGCTCGCACTACAATGGGCATGAAGCCGTGGTCCTTGCCGCACAACTCGGCGCACTGGCCGCGGTATACACCCGGTTTGTCTATTCTTGTCCAAATCTCATTGATATACCCGGGTATGGCATCCTTCTTGACTGCGAATTCCGGGATCCACCACGAATGGATAACGTCATTAGCGGTCACCAGGAAACGTATTTTCCTGCCCACCGGCAACACCAGTTCGGTGTCCACTTCCAGCAAGTAATTCTCACCCTTGTCTTTCTGGTTCAGTATCTCGGCACGGTCGGTGCCCAGATTGCTGTAAAAACTGATGCCGCTGTCAATATAATCGTAGTGCCATTTCCACTGATAACCTGTTACCTTCACGGTCAGATCCGCCTCCGCGGTATCTTCCATGTTGATCAGCGTCGCCGTCGCTGGAATTGCCATGCCGATCAGGATCAAGACCGGAATGACGGTCCACAGGATTTCTGCAAATGTGCTGTGACTGAACTGTGCTGCCTGATGTTGTTTACTCTTGCGATGGGCATACACCGAATAAAACATCACCGAGAACACCCCCAGAAAAATAATTACACAGATCAGCAATATCAAATTATGCAGACCGAGAATTTCCTCGCCGATGGGGGTCACCGGTGTCGGCAGGTTCAATCCCCACTCCGCGCTGACAGGCGTTGCGACCAACAGTGACGCCGCCAGCACCGACAACACGGTGGGCAATTTATTAAATCGCAACATTTGTTACTCCACAATTATTGCCAAAATTATTGTAATACTTCATTTCCCGGCCCCTAATGCCCGCTTCAACTTCGCGGCCAACTCACTCCCGTCATCGACCGCCCTGAAGTCCGTTTGCAGTGGATTCCCTGGCCAGATCTCAACAGATACCGTCACAACAGCGTCCTCCCGACCCGCATGGGCGCGCATAGTAGCGTACGCGCGAAGTGCCTTCAACTCCCCGATGGGAAGAGATACGGGACCATCCCATGGTTATCAGATTTCGAAAAATCCCGCAATATCCGATTCTTCGGGGCCGCCAAACGGGACGATGGCCAGGCGCGGTTGTTCGATCAGGCGAGACAACGTATCGATGTTGTCCTGCACCCGCTCACCCCCCGGCTCACAAATGTTGGCGACCCAGCCCCTGAACTCCACTCCCGCGGCCAGTATGGACTCGACAGACAGCAGTGCGTGGTTGATACAGCCCAGACGGACGCCCACCACCAGAACCACCGGCGCCGCCAGTCGCACGGCCAGATCGACCACCGTCAACCCCCCGCCCAGAGGCACTTGCCAGCCACCAACCCCCTCCACCACCAGCCAGTCGGCCCGC
>CAXMTM010000370.1:0-11283 GCA_964196385.1 Arenicellales bacterium | reverse complement strand
TTACGCGAACGCTGCTGGACAGTTCCGGCATCAAGCTCAGATTTGCTGATGCGGAAACACAGTTAAAAGCCAAGGATGTGATCCAGGATGAACTCGGGGACGGTTATACCGTCGCATTGAATCTGCTTCCTTCAACACCGGGCTGGCTGTCCAGTATCGGTGGTGCACCCATGTATCTGGGGCTGGACCTGCGGGGCGGCGTCCATTTTCTGATGGAAGTGGACATTGCCGGCGCAGTAATCAGTGCGGAACAGAGATACGTCGGAGACCTGCGCACCATATTGCGCGAAGCCAAGATCCGTTACCTGACCATCCGCAGGGTCGCCGCAGGCGGCGTTGAGATAAAGTTTCCGGATCAGGGGCGAAGAGACGAAGGCCGACAGGCAATCTTTGATGAGCTGACACAGCTCAAACTCGCCGATATCGAAAAGGAAGGAAAACCCGCCCTGCTCGCCACGCTCAGTGAAGATGCCGTAACGGAGATCAAGAGCTTCGCTCTACAGCAGAACATGACCTCATTGAGGAACCGGGTTGACGAACTGGGGGTTGCCGAGCCAGTGGTGCAGCAACAAGGTAATCGCCGCATCGTGGTCCAGTTGCCGGGCGTTCAGGATACGGCCAAGGCCAAGGAAATACTGGGCAAGACGGCTACACTGGAGGTCAGGCTGGTGGACGAAGAACACGATTTGCAGAGCGCATTGCGTGGGTCGGTTCCGGCTGGGTCCAAGCTGTACCGGTTGCGCGATGGTGGCCAGATTCTTCTGAAGAAGCGATTGATCTACTCGGGCCATAATATCGTCGATGCCGCCGCCAGTCGTGACCAGTTGACCGGGACCGCGGTGGTGTCCATCACGCTTGATTCCCGTGGCGCTGAAATAAACCAGCGCGTCACCGGCGAGAATGTGGGCAAGCGCATGGCGGTTGTGTTCGTAGAAGACCGCAGTGAAACCAGACTGGGTGAAGACGGTCTGCCGGTAGTGAATGATCAGGGCGAAGTGGAAAAGGTGCGCAAAAGGATAGAAGAAGTAATCACCGCGCCGGTGATCCGGGAGCAGTTGGGCAAGCGCTTCCAGATCGAAGGCTTGGACAGTTCCGAAGAAGCCCAGGACCTTGCGCTGTTGCTGCGCGCGGGTGCCCTGGCGGCGCCGATTGAGATCATTGAAGAACGGACGGTAGGGCCCAGCCTGGGCCGCGACAACATCAATAAGGGATTTCGTTCGGTGCTCATCGGGTTCTTGCTGGTGTTGGTGTTCATGTTCTTCTACTACCGCACGTTTGGCGCGGTGGCCTGCGCTGCCCTGGTGATGAACCTGGTTTTGCTGGTGGCGGTGCTTTCACTACTGCAGGCAACCCTGACCTTGCCGGGTGTCGCGGGCATCGTATTGACGGTAGGCATGGCGGTGGACGCCAATGTCTTGATATTTGAGCGCATCAGGGAAGAAATCCGCAACGGCAACAGCCCTCAGGCGAGCATTCACGTGGGCTACGACAAAGCCTTTGGAACAATTCTGGACGCCAACTTTACCACTCTGATTGCAGCGATAGTGCTGTTCAGCATCGGCTCCGGCCCGGTCAAGGGATTTGCCGTGACTCTGAGCATCGGTATTCTGACCTCGATGTTTACCGCCATATGGGGAACGCGCGCGTTGATCAACCTTATCTATGGTGGCCGGCGAGTAAGCAAACTGGCGATCTGACCCGGGCAAAACAATGGAATTTATAGGTAGCACAAGTTTCGACTTCATGGGCCGGCGGAAGCTGGCCATGATCTGTTCCATGGTTGTGATAATTATTGGTATCGCGTCTCTGTTTGCCCGCGGTTTGAACTGGGGAATAGAGTTTACCGGTGGTTCTCTGGTTCAGGTCGCTTATGAAGATCAGGTGCAAATCCAGGACATTCGCGATCAACTCGAAGACGCGGGCCTGAGCGATGCGGTAGTCCAGTATTTCGGTACATCCCGGGACATTTCCATCAGGCTGCCGGTGATTGCGGGTGAGACCACGGCACAGGTCAGCACGCGAACTGTCGCGGCATTGCGCGCACCTTTCAATGAAATTCTGACCGGTCAATCGGGCGGCCAGGTGCAACAATGTGTCCGTGACAATACGGGCCCGGTAGCCTGCAAGGTCCAGATGAGGCGCATTGAATTCATTGGTCCGCAATTCGGTGAAGAGCTGGCGGAAAAAGGCGGGCTCGCCATGCTGACGGCACTTCTGTTGATCATGTTGTATGTCGCCTTCAGGTTCGAGTGGAAGTTTTCCATTGGATCGGTGGCAGCGCTTGCCCACGATGTCCTGATCACCATCGGGATATTCTCACTACTGCAGCTGGAATTCACCCAGCCGGTGCTGGCCGCGCTACTCGCGGTAATCGGCTATTCGCTCAACGATACCATCGTTGTTTTCGACCGCATTCGTGAAAATTTCAGGAAGATACGCAAGGGCACGTCCATTGAAATCATGAATAAATCCATCAACCAGACGTTGAGACGTACGGTGCTGACGTCTGCAACCACGCTGCTCGTTCTGCTGGCATTGTTTTTTCTCGGTGGGGAAGTCATAAGCGGCTTTGCGATAGCGCTCATCATCGGCGTGCTGGTCGGTACTTATTCCTCGATCTTCATCGCCAGCCCAGTCGTTCTGGCCCTGGGACTTTCCCGGGAAGATATGATGCTGGTCAAGAAAGAAGGCGCGGATCACGAGCAGATCCTGCCATAAATTTCGGTCTATATATTCGAGAAAACAAATGTTTAACAAAGACATGACAATCGCGGAGTTTGATGACGAACTATGGTCTGCCATCACCGCTGAACAGGTCAGGCAAGAGGAACACATTGAACTCATTGCGTCTGAAAACTATACCAGCCCCCGGGTCCTGGAGGCGCAAGGATCGCAATTGACCAACAAGTATGCGGAGGGCTATCCACGAAAGCGCTACTATGGCGGCTGCGAGTATGTCGATATTGCGGAAGAACTTGCCATAGAACGCGCGAAGGAATTATTCGGCGCTGCCTACGTCAACGTTCAGCCCCATTCCGGATCCCAGGCGAATGCCGCGGTCTACATGGCATTGATGGATGCCGGTGAAACCGTGCTGGGCATGAGCCTGGCCGATGGTGGGCACTTGACCCATGGGGCTAAAGTTAACTTTTCCGGTCGGCTCTACAATTCGGTGCAGTATGGATTGGACCTGGAAACCGGAGAAATCGATTACGATCAGATGCAGTCGCTGGCGAACGAACACAAGCCTAAAATGATCATGACCGGATTCAGTGCCTACTCACGGGTCGTTGACTGGAACAGGTGCAGGGAAATTGCTGATGAAGCAGGGGCTTATCTGGTTGCAGACGTGGCCCACGTGGCTGGATTGATAGCAACCGGCCATTACCCCAGCCCGGTGAACATTGCCGATGTTACCACCACCACCACGCACAAGACGCTGCGCGGGCCCCGCGGTGGAATGATCATGGCCAGGAGCAATCCGGACCTTGAAAAGAAACTGAACTCCAGAGTGTTTCCCGGCATGCAGGGCGGGCCGTTGATGCACGTCATTGCAGCCAAGGCGGTGGCCTTCAAAGAAGCCCTGCTGCCGGAGTTCAGGGATTACCAGGGGCAGGTCGTCGATAACGCCAGGGCCCTGGCCGGCGCTATCCTGTCACGAGGCTATAACATCGTGTCCGGTGGAACCGACAATCATCTGTTCCTGGTTGATCTGATCAGCAAGGGAATAACCGGCAGAGATGGCGAGGCAGGTCTGGGCGAAGCCAACATCACCGTAAATAAGAATGCTGTGCCCAACGACCCGCAGTCACCGTTCGTCACCAGCGGAATACGGGTGGGGACGCCGGCGATCACGACGCGTGGATTCGGGGAAGCGGAATCGGAACAACTGGGGCACTGGTTCTGTGACGTGCTCGACAACGTGGGAGATGCGGCGGTTATCGAAAGCGTAAAGCGGCAGGTTCTCGATATCTGCGCGAAATTTCCCGTGTATGAAGTCAACGCCATTGATCAGAGCGGGTCCCCCGCTGCCGCTAGCGGATAACAGTCGTAATGCCTGTGATCTGTTAGTTACTGGAATATGCGCTGCCCGTTCTGTTGGTCTGATGATACCCGTGTAATCGACTCCCGCATCGCCGATGAAGGGGACGCGGTTAGACGAAGGCGCGAGTGTATCCAGTGTGAGGAGCGATTTACCACGCTGGAGCGGGCTTCACTCAAAATGCCCTATGTCGTCAAGAGTGACGGTAAGCGCGAGGTGTTCGAAGAGGAAAAGCTGCGTCGCGGCATACTCCGCGCGATGGAAAAACGCCCCGTGGAGGCCAACTCGATCGAGGCTGCCATACAGCACATCCACCATCATCTTTTGACCAGCGGGGATCGTGAGATCGATTCCCAGAGGCTCGGCGAATGGGTGATGCAAGAACTCAGCGAACTTGACCAGGTCGCCTATGTCCGGTTTGCATCGGTGTACCGTTCATTTCAGGATGTTGATGAATTCAGTGAGGAAGTGAAACGATTGCAGGATAAGCCATCCGAGACAGCCCGGCGCCAACAAATGTCTTTGCTGCCGAACGGTAAAAATGAGCGCGGGGAATAACGACAACTACTACATGGGCCATGCAATCAAGCTGGCACGGAAAGGGTTATATACGACGGATCCCAACCCCCGTGTAGGGTGCGTTGTTGTCAAGGACGGAATAATTGTAGGTGAGGCCTGGCACGACAGGGCCGGGCAACCCCACGCTGAGGTTCTGGCACTGCGACAGTCGGGGGAATCTGCCCGGGGCGCCAGCGTCTATGTCAATCTGGAGCCGTGCTGCCATCAGGGACGCACGCCGCCGTGCACCGGCTTCCTCATCGATGCCGGAGTCACGCGCGTGGTGGCCGCCATGGAGGACCCCAATCCACAAGTCGCCGGGGGAGGGATACAGAACCTGAGGAGTGCGGGCATAGAGGTCGATGTGGGGGTAATGCGCAAGGAAGCGGAAAGACTGAATCGAGGGTTTTTGCACCGCATCAACAAAGGCCGGCCTTGGGTTATATTAAAAGTTGCTGCCAGCATGGACGGGCGCACCGCAATGCACTCCGGTGAAAGCCAGTGGATTTCCGGCGAGTCCGCGCGCAGGGATGTTCACCACTGGCGGGCGCGAAGCAGCGCCGTACTGACCGGAAGCGGTACTATCCTGGCGGATGACCCCGCTTTGACCGTCCGGCATGTGGATACTCCCAGACAGCCTCTGCGGGTGATTGTTGACAGCAATTTTGTAACACCGGCCGATGCCAGGGCCGTCCGCCAGCCCGGCAGTACCCTCATTGCAACTGCCAATAAGGATTTTGAGTACCTGGATAAGACAGACGACAACCTGGAGGCAGTATATCTTCCCGCCGCAAACGGGACTGTAGATCTTTTGGACTTGATGGAAAATTTGTCGCAAAGGGAAATCAACGATGTGCTGGTGGAGGCAGGTCCGATATTGAGCGGGTCAATGCTGAAGGCGGACCTGGTGGATGAGGTATTATTGTATCTGGCTCCAAAATTCCTCGGCACCGATGCCCGGGGTATGTTTGATATGCCGGGACTGAAATACCTCCAGGAGGGTAAGGAATTCGATGTGTCGGATGTCAGACAGTTTGGCGTCGATCTCCGTATTCGTCTGAGACCACGACGAGTAGATAACTAACCTGTGTTTACCGGCATAATTCAAGGCACGGGCGTGATTCGCCGGTCACAAATTTCGGGTTTGGACCTGGCCCTGACTGTCGACGCGGGTGATGCTGGAGAAAACAGGATTGCACCGGGTGACAGCATCGCGGTAGACGGGGTATGTCTTACGGTTACAAGAATAGATGGCGACGAATGGTGTTTCGATGTGTCCAAAGAAACGCTTTCTCGCACCTTGTTAGGCGCCAGGGTCGCCGGCGACGCCGTTAACCTGGAACTGGCCTTGTTAGCTACCGACCGCTTGGGTGGGCATTTCGTAACGGGCCACGTTGACGGGATCGGCTGCCTCGAGGCTATAGAAGTAGTAGGGTCGTCGAGCAAAATGCGTTTCAGTGCGCCTGCCGGACTGTCGCGTTTCATTGCGGTAAAAGGGTCTATCTGTATCGACGGCATCAGCCTGACCGTTAATGCCGTCATCGAAAACTCATTCGAGGTCAATATCGTGCCCCATACGCTGCAAATGACCACTGTCGGAGATTTCGCACCGGGCCGCCGCGTGCACCTGGAAATCGATATTATCGCTCGCTATCTGGACAGATTGATGAGTTCTTCATACGATGTGCCGTCGTCATCAACTGAGCCGTCAGCGGCTCAGGTTGCGTTACCCGATCAGGGGGCGAACCCGGACGAAATTACCCAGGAGTTCCTGGCTACCCAGGGATTTAACGCGCCCATCATTGATGAGTGAGAGCACTAGGAGCCTGTCCGAGAACAGAGAGCCTACTGCGGAAAAGCCCTTTTGGCCCATTTTTTCGCTCCTTTTCGTCGAATATGAATAACTATTCTCCTCAAATGATCGAAAAACTGGACTCAAAATGACTTCCCCTCGCTACGGCTTCTATTCTCGGACAGGCTCCTAGTGTAGTGTCCTATATTATGGGGCTCCCTGCGGGCGAGACGAGAAGGCATCATCTGCGGTGTTGCATCTCTTGCAAAGGGCTCGCCATTCCCTGCGAGACGCGCCTTGCAGCTAATACCTTCTCGTCTCACTTAATCGTCACAGAATATAGGACACTGCACTAATGCCATTAAGCACGATTCCGGAAATTCTCGAAGATTACCGTCAGGGTAAAATTGTGATCATCACTGATGATGAGGACCGGGAAAATGAGGGTGATCTGTTCATCGCAGCAGAAAAGGTAGAACCACAACACATCAATTTCATGGCCATGCACGCGCGCGGCCTGGTGTGCCTCACCTTGAACGCGGAACGATGTGACCAATTGGGGCTGTCGTTGATGGTGGGGAAGAATGCGACGAGGTTTTCGACTAATTTTACAACGTCAATAGAGGCATCCAGCGGCGTCACCACCGGCATTTCAGCCTCTGATCGTGCCACTACGGTACGTGCGGCCATCAAACCGGACGCACAGCCCGCGGACATCATCAGCCCGGGACATGTATTTCCGGTGATGGCGCAATCAGGCGGCGTTCTGACCCGGGCGGGACACACGGAAGCCGGCGTAGATCTGGCGCGTCTGGCCGGTCTGGAACCGGCCAGCGTGATCTGCGAAATTCTGAACAGTGATGGCAACATGGCGCGCCTCGCCGACCTGGAGGCATTCGCCGGGAAACATGACCTGAAGATCAGTTCCGTCGCCGAGTTGATCCGATACCGCCTGCAGCATGAGCCAACGGTGGAAAGGGTCGCGACCACCAGGATGGAAACACTGGCGGGTGAGTTCGATGTCCATGTTTACCATGATATAGTGGGCGACGAGATGCATCTCGCCCTGGTGAAGGGAAATATAACCCCTGCAGCCGAGACACTGGTTCGGGTCCAGGTCGAATCCGGTGTTCTAGATGTATTCCGGGAATTGCAACAGTCCGGCACCTGGACTGTTGGTGATGCGGCTAACCGCATCGGTGCGGAAGGCAATGGCGTGCTGGTGATATTGCGCTATCAGGAGCAGGACGAGGAGATCGTCAGACGCATCAGGCACTCGGATGTAGAAGGTGGGGGCATCGAGTTCCCATGGCGGGAATCCGGTGAAGATCTCCGCGTATTAGGTGTCGGCGGGCAGATTCTGGCGGATATTGGTGTTGGCAAGATGCGTGTACTGGGCAGTCCCAGAAAAATGCACGGATTGTCGGGATTCGGACTTGAGATAGTGGACTACATTGAACGATGACAGATTATCACGGCATTAAATCCATTGAGGGCGATCTGAAGGCCCACAATGTGTATTTGGGAATTGTAGTCGGCCGTTTCAATAATTTGATTACGGACCGACTGCTCGACGCTGCCCAGAAGACCCTGATTCGACACGGTGTGGAAAAATCACACATCGAAATAGTATGGGTCCCCGGCGCCTATGAATTACCTCTGGCGGTGAAGCGGCTTGCCGCGACCGGCCGTTGCGCCGCGATCGTTGCTCTTGGCTGTGTCATACGGGGCGGCACTCCCCATTTTAAATACGTGGCAGGCGAATGCGCTTCCGGTTTATCCCGGGTCAGTCTCGACTTCGATATCCCCGTAGGTTTTGGCGTTTTAACTGTTGATACCATTGAGCAGGCCATAGAACGGGCCGGTACCAAAGCGGGCAACAAGGGTGAAGATGCGGCCCTGGCAGTTCTTGAAATGATCAGTGTATTAAGGCAAATCGACGGTTGACCGGAACACTCTGAATAAAATATGTCCAGCGGCAGTCGACATCTGGCTCGAGAGGCGGCGGTGCAAGCCTTGTACCAATGGGACCTGACCGAACAGGGCCCTGAAGACATCCTCAAGCATTTTATCCAGGACCATGATCTCAACGATGCCGATCAGGCATATTTTCACTCGCTGGTGTATGAGGTTCCGCTATATCACCAGGAAATCAATGAACGAATACTGCCCCATATCGATCGGGACATGGATGATGTGGACCCCGTTGAGCGTGCCATTCTTCGCATTGGTACCTACGAACTGGAATTCAAAAAAGATGTTCCCACCAAGGTTATCATCAATGAGGCCATCGAACTGGCAAAAACCTTTGGCGCCGACCACGGTTACAAATTCGTAAATGGTGTACTGGACAAAATAGCGAAGGAAATTCGGCCGCCGGGGCCGGGCGACCCGGCCGGTACAAAAAATCAAAAAAGCTAGCCCTCATTTCTCGCAGGGTGGCGAGATGATCGCGCAGAGATTTGGATTCGCAAGGCATTTACTGAAGGCATGGAATAACCGTGTGTATTTCCGAGTGAAGGAAATGCCTTGTGGATTCAAGGATGCTTGTTTATTCAAAGATTCAGGGAGGGCTCGCCAATCCAGTGAGAAATGGGGGCCTGGCTTTGTGGGCTGGCGCCTTGCCGCCTGATGCGAGGGAAATACTCCGCAGCCCGGTGCTGGCCGCTGCGTTTGGTTTCGGGGCGGGATTATCTCCAAAAGCACCCGGCACGGTCGGCACCTTGCTTGCAGTTCCGTTGTGGTGGCTGTCGTCGGGGTTGGGGACCATTCCATATCTGGCGCTGGCCGCGATCGGATTCATCGTCGGTATATGGGTGTGCGGCAGGGCGGTGTCATTGCTGGGTCAACATGATCACCCCGGGATCGTAATCGATGAGGTTTTTGGTTATTTCACGGCCCTGGTGGTCGTTCCGCTCGATTTTCGATGGCTGGCCCTGAGTTTCGTTCTGTTTAGATTCTTTGACATCATAAAACCGTGGCCGATCGGCTGGCTGGACCGGCGCGTCGGGGGTGGATTTGGTGTGATGCTGGATGATCTGGTGGCGGGATTGTTTACAGCTCTCGTGCTGCTGGCAGTAGTGCATTAAGAACCTGCGAGGACCAGTGGCTACTGAACCATGGTCCAGGAGGCCGATTGTTTTGCAGCCCCCGAACCGGTGCAGCTTATTACCCTGACGCCACTGGGCGCGCTGTTGCAATGGAGGTTGCGGTAACCCTTGTACAGTTCCAGAACTTTGCGCACATAGTTGCGGGTTTCCGAATATGGCGGAATGCCACCATATTTGACGACGGCATTTTCACCGGCGTTGTAACCGGCCAGGGCCAGGCGCATGTCACCGTCAAACTGCGTTAACAGATCTCGAAGATATCGGCTTCCGGCAAGTATATTTTGTTGTGGATCGAATATTCGGGTAACGCCGTAACGCTGTGCCGTTGCCGGCATGAGTTGCATCAGGCCACTCGCACCTTTTCGCGAAATTGCGCCGGGGTTGAAAGAGGATTCAGCGTGCATCACGGATTTGATCAGAGCCGGGTCCAGGGTAATGGAATCCGAAACGTTTTGTATGAGGCCATCGAAATCCGTGGTTCTGGTCTTCACCGGCAGGCGGCGCGGTGTTGCAAAAACTTCGATATCGTCCGTGTCGTCGCTTTTATAAATTTTGATCAGCGTGTATCCGGGTTCTGAGCGGGCATGATCTGTGATTAATTTTGACCCGTTCGCCCGAACATAGACGAAAATATCCGCGGCTAACGCCCGGGGTGTTACTGATACAATACAGGACAGGATGGCGACTCGGAGAATGCGCACGGTGATCGGTCAATTCGTTTATAATCTTAGAATATAGCGTAAACTGTCTGATTTTTCTCATAATTTGCGATTTTGGGTCGGCATTAGCCGGGTCCCGGAATGAACAACAACCAGTATTCTGCAGGTAGGGAGCCCGATTTATGCCGTCCTTCGATGTCGTATCTCAGATTGCGTGGGCCGAAGTCACCAATGCGGTGGACCAGGCCAATCGCGAAATCCGGAATCGTTATGACTTCAAAGGTTCTGATGCCCGGGTGGAGCAAAATGAATCCTTGCTAAGCATTTATGCTGACGACGAGTTCCAGGTGGGGCAGGCCGCTGATATTGTTCACAGCAAGCTGGCCAAGCGGAAAATCGATCTGGGATGCCTGCTCGCCGGGCAGGTGAAAACCATATCCGGGGACAAAGCGAGGCAGGACATAACTATCCGCCATGGCATCGAGCAGGACCTGGCAAAAAAGATCGTGAAAATGATCAAGGATTCAAAACTCAAGACCCAGGCATCCGTTCAGGGAGATCAGGTGCGCGTAACCGGCAAGAAGCGTGATGATTTGCAGCAGGTAATTGCATTTCTGGGCGATGCAAAACTTGGCTTACCCCTGCAGTACGTTAATTTCAGAGATTGATCGAGGTAAAGTAATGAAACGAATAAGTATTTTTTGTATTGTCTTCTGTATGGGGTTGGGTGTAAGCGCCTGGGCGCATGGCGCCGGTCCGGGTGTCGAGGCAAAACAGATGGTTACACAAAAGGTGGCTTCCATAGCGCCAGGCTTGACCATCGACAGCATCGAATTTGCACCCATAGACAACTTTTACGAAGTCACCACCGGCACCCGGGTGTTATATATATCAACGGATGGTAAGCACATTTTACTCGGCGAACTGCTGGATGCAGATACCGGGGAAAATCTGACCGAAAAGCGTCGTGCCGGCCTGACAGCCGGGATGCTGACCAGGTATGACGAGGGGCAGATGATCGTCATCGGTCCGGATGACCCCAGGCGATATGTCACAGTTTTCACCGATGTGGACTGCCCCTATTGCGCCAGGTTCCATCGAGACGTACCGGCTTTGAATGCT
>CAXMTM010000369.1:0-3527 GCA_964196385.1 Arenicellales bacterium | reverse complement strand
CAGCGGCCTGGATTGTTTTTTTGAGGAGGACCGCACTGTAACCGTTGGAATCGACATCAAACCGGGCAGCCACCCGAACAGCATCAATCTTTGCTCCAACGGTGCGGTGCCGATTGCCATCCTGGGCTCCGGTACGTTTTGGGTAAGCGACATCAATACTGAGACTCTCAGATTCTCCGAGGCTAGTGTCAAGGTGGTAGGCAAGAAAGACCCGCATTCCCTTTGCAGCTACAAAGATGTCAATGACGATTTTATAGATGATCTCGTTTGCCATTACATGACGGCGGATATTGCCGCTCTTGACGGCGAGTCGACCTCGGCCACGGTGAACGGCGAACTTTTCGACGGGACCCCCATTGTAGGTACCGATAGCATCAACATCGTCAAGGCTACGTGTTACTAGGAGCCTGACCGGGGTCACTTGTCGTCGCCAATGGCTGTTGGGGGGCAAAGACATCGTGGCAGCGAGCGAGATTCACGTGCGGTTTTGGCACCCGGCTGCCGGGCAGGCGATCAGGTTAAAAGGGTCGTAATTTAAAAGGGTCGTAACGCCCTGTACCTACCAAATCACTGAAAACAGGTTGGTGTAATCATCAGTCCACACTACAGGAATTACTTGTCGATTTGTCGGCCGAACTCGGCGCCGAACCGCCGCGTGATTCAAGAATGTTAGATTGCTGGTGACCAAATTCCACTCGTTGTCGCTGATCAACCGCTTCCGATCACCGCGTTCGACTACGCTAACGACCTGTTTGTCGAAAGTCCGAGAGGAGCCGCGGACAACCGGGCTCAAATCCGTATGCAGCCCGGAAATATGCACCGCCAGGATGCCATCGGGTTTCAAGTGCCTCCAATATACTTCGAACGCTTCCCGGGTTAGCAGGTGTACCGGCACTGCGTCAGAATTGAACGCGTCCAACACCAGCACATCGTAGCGTTGGTCGTCGCCTTGTTCCAGTTCCCGCTCCATTGAAAGCCGGGCGTCACCGAGAATCACTTCGATCTCAGATTTGCTGTCTGCCAGGTATGTAAAATAAGTCTCGGCCCACTCCACCACCTGAGGATCGAGTTCGTAGAACCGGTACAAATCCTGCGCACGGCCGTAGGCAGCAATCGTCCCGGTTCCCAGCCCAACCGCCCCGATTCGCAGCCCGGCTCCGTCCTCGTTTCTTTTAAACCGGGTTGGGTGGGCTAAAATTGCCAACCCGACGCCGCTGTCAGGACCGTAGTAGTAGGTGGGCTGAGACCTCCGGCGGGGAGACATCAACTGGCCGGCATGCTTGCTTTGACCATGCACCAGAAAGCGATACCAGTGAATTGTATCCTTGTTGTACTCGTAAACCTTCAACGGCCCATAAAAGTTGCGGCCGGCGGCAATATTGTTGTGCGTTTTTTCGAATACGTTCATGACCAAAACTCCCGCTAACGCGGCGGTTCCCACGGCAAGCGCCGTAACCGGCCATCGATACCTTCGGCCGTTGCCGGTCCGGGATGCGTCGAGTGCTACGCCGGTGGTCAGAAAAACCATGGTCGCCACCAGCCCGATGTGGTACTCCCATAAATCGTCCAGCAGAAGTGGCGCGACGACGCCGACCAATATCCCACCCAGCACGCCGCCGGCGGCTATGGTCAAATAAAATTCCGTGAGCCGGTCGGGACGGGGTCGGGCACGCACCAGTTCTCCATGGCACACCATACAGCAGGCAAACATAGTCGCCATGTAAACCGCAATCTGAATTCGTATGTCGAACCTCACTCCCTTGAACAGCAAGACCACCACCATGCCAAGACAGACGACCAACACCGGTGCCCATATCCGCCGGTCATACCAGCGCTCATTTTCGAAGCAAATAATAAAGGTCGCCAGGTATAAGGCGAGTGGCAATACCCACAACAGCGGAATCGGAGCGACATCCTGGGTCATGCGGTTGGTGGTTGCCAGTAACATCACTGAACCACAGGCCGCCAATAATATCCACGACAGCCGCACACCCATGCTTGTCGGCAAACTCTCGCCCCCCGCGTCTCGCCTGGATACCGGGACGTTACTGTTATTTTTATAAAACCCCCACGCACACCAACCGCTCAACCCGATAAACAATATGTACCCTGCGGACCAGAGCATAGACTGATGTCTCACGCCTGCAAGTGGCTCCAAAACAAATGGGAATATCAGCAGGCCGAGCAACGATCCCACATTACTCAATGCATAAAAACGATACACACGGTGGTTAGCCCGCGACGTGTGCAGCCAATGCTGTAGCAGCGGGCTGGTGGATGCCAGTAACAAAAAGGGCAACCCCACGGTAGCGGTCAGCAGAACCAAAATCCGCAAGACAGGGTTGTCCGCGGCATCCGGCTGCCACATTTTCGCGGGTATGATGGGGAGGAAGAGTAGAGATAATCCCAATAATCCCAGGTGTATCCACACTTGCCTTCGCAGTTGTGAGAGCCTGGTTAGCCAGTGAGCGTAAGCGTACCCCGTGAGCAGTAACAGTTGAAAGCTGAGCATACTGACGGTCCAAATCGCTGCACCGCCACCGAACCAGGGCAAGATGTGTTTAGCAAGCAACGGCTGTACCTGGAACAGCAGCAGCGCGCTCGTAAAAACCGCCGCGGCCAGATAAAACTTGGAAATTTTAATGTCCCCAGACATGGAAAACGGTGCAATTTTTATTTTTTTTCACGATTGATCACTTGCCGTGACTGATCATGCTCGCATACGCCTGTGCTCGAAGAAGTTGACCGTGGCTTTTTCGATGAGCACGTGCGGCGAAAATTTACACCACCATTTCCGGATCCGATACATCTTCCCCGGTCCTTTTGAAAACAAACCGCTCGTCCTCCACGTCGACCCGAATCATGTCACCGGGCGCGAATCGCCCGCTCGGGATATCCTGCGCCAACTGAAAAGAACTATAAACCCTATGTCTGGTAGTGAAAAGGCCCTTGCCCTGTAAAGAGGGTGTGCGCGACTGGTCGTTTCCGGAAAATCACTCCGGGCGTCGAAGTGAATCCCGTCGTCGCTTAGCGATCGTCCGCTGTTCGAGGCAGAACTGTCCTTGATAAGTAGCCCACGTTCTTAATTCTTGTGAGGAAAAGGGTTACCGATTTCAACGGTTTCCATTGATCTGATATAGTGGAAATCAGAAGGAGCAGTTCGCGGAAGTGTTCAAACCGGCGGCGCGGACAGAGGAGTTATTGGTACAAGATCTAATATGCAGGATATTGAACAGCAACTGCAGCAGCTTGTAGACCACAAGACCAAACCACTGGGGTCACTGGGCCAACTGGAAACGCTGGCCTGCCAGATCGGAAAAATCCAGCACAGCCTGACTCCTGCCCTCCACCAGCCGACCATCCTGGTGTTCGCCGGTGATCATGGTGCGGTGGCAGCGGGAATCAGTGCTTATCCGCAGGAAGTGACTTTTCAGATGGTGATGAACTTTCTGAACGGGGGAGCGGGGATTAACGTATTTTGCCGGCACAATGGGCTGGACCTGAAGGTGATCGACGCCGGTGTCAAT
>CAXMTM010000368.1:0-4775 GCA_964196385.1 Arenicellales bacterium | reverse complement strand
GCGAAGCGCCGCGGCCGTACAGCACGGCCGCGGACCTGGCCTCGCTCTAGGAGCCTGTCCGAGCCTGACATAGGGGCACCGGGTACGTCGACGGAAAACATCATACTCGTTGGCCCGATGGGATCGGGCAAAACCACCATTGGACGGAACCTTGCGAAGCAACTCCACAAGCAGTTTGTCGACTCCGATCAGGAAATCGAGAAACGAACCGGCGCGGCCATCAGCCTGATCTTTGAAATAGAGGGTGAAGAGGGTTTCCGCGACCGGGAAAGCAAGATCATCGAAGCGCTGACCCAACGCAGGAATATCGTGCTGGCGACAGGCGGGGGAGCAATCCTGGGAGAAGCCAACAGACGTGCAATGCGTAGAAGCGGTACCGTTGTCTATCTGCACACACCTGTTGAGACACAACTCAAAAGAACAACCAACAGCAAACACCGGCCACTACTTGTAACAGATAACCCGGCAGAAAAACTGCGTTCTCTGATGAGTATTCGAGAGCCCCTGTACCGGCAGGAAGCGGATATCATCGTTCATAGCAACAATCGATCTCCTCACAGCGTGGTACGTGAACTGATGCGAAAACTCGGGCCCGCTGAATAGTGCACGTATAATGCAAATTCTCAACGTTGAACTGGGCCAGCGCAGTTACCCTATCTATATCGGAAAGGGATTGCTGTCGAGCGCTGAAATCCTCGATCGCCATGTAAGTGGATCCCAGGTTATGGTGGTTTCCAACGAGACGGTCGCACCACTCTATCTGGATAAGATGACCCTCTCTCTTGGCGGATTCGAAGTGCATACCAAGGTGCTACCCGACGGCGAGCAGCACAAGAACATGACCACGCTCAACTCGATATTCGACACCATGTTGGCCGTCCCTTGCGACCGGCAGACAACGGTGGTCGCCCTGGGCGGCGGGGTAGTTGGCGACATTGCCGGATTTGCCGCAGCGTGTTACCAAAGAGGCATCCCGCTGATCCAGGTACCGACTACACTGCTTGCCCAGGTCGACTCATCAGTGGGTGGAAAAACGGCCGTCAACCATGCACTGGGCAAAAACATGCTCGGCGCCTTTTATCAACCCACCGCCGTCATCACGGACATAAACACCCTGCACACTCTTCCCGATCGGGAGGTTCGCGCCGGCCTGGCTGAAATTATCAAGTACGGGCTCATACGAGACTATGAATTTTTCACCTGGTTGGAAGAAAACATAGAACGGTTGCTGCAACTCGACGGCGACTGTCTGTCGTTTGCCATAGAGCGGTCCTGCCGTAACAAGGCACAGGTTGTTGCGGCCGATGAACTGGAAAAAGGTGAGCGCGCCCTGCTCAACCTGGGGCACACATTTGGACATGCCATCGAAACCGCTACCGGTTACGGTTGCTGGCTGCACGGCGAGGCTGTCGCCGCCGGCATGGCGATGGCGGCCGATCTGTCAGTTCGTCTGGGCAGTCTTACCGCTGCCGAACTGGAACGTGTTGCCGCCCTGATAACCCGGGCGGGTTTGCCGGTGACACCGCCAGCGAACCTCCCGCCGGAACAATTTCTTGCCCACATGGCTGTAGACAAGAAAGTAGAACGGGGAAGCATCCGCCTGGTATTGCTCAAAGCCCTGGGCGAGGCTTATGTCAGCGACGACTACCCGAAATCTGCCCTGCACGAAACCCTGCTTCATTTTCACTCGGAGTAGAATCACCATGAAAAATATCCGGGAGAGACTCATCGTTGCATTGGACGTACCTACCAACACCGATGCGAAAACGCTGGTGGAAACCCTGGGAGACAGCGCCCATTTTTACAAGATCGGCCTGGAATTATTTATGGCCCGCGACAGATTTGATTTGATCGACTGGCTTCTTGGCAAGGACAAAAAAGTATTCGTCGATTTGAAATTCTTCGATGTGCCCGCTACCGTCAGCCGCGCGGTACGTCAGTTGACCGGTCGCGGAATCAGTTTTACAACAGTCCACGGCAACGACTCAATCATGCGCGCCGCCGTTGACGCCGGGGGCGACGTCAGCATTCTTGCCGTGACTGTATTGACCAGCCTCGATCGCGGAGATCTGGACGACCTGGGCTTTGACTGTGATGTCGAGGCGCTGGTCATATCCCGTGCACGCCGTGCGATCGAAACCGGGTGTGACGGCGTCATTGCGTCCGGCCTCGAGGCGCAACGGCTGCGCGACACACTGGGCTACAAGTTCCTCATAGTATCGCCGGGTATCCGCCCGGGCGACAACGGTGATGACCAGAAACGAGTCGTGACGCCCACCCGGGCATTCGAAAACGGCGCCGACCACATTGTTGTGGGACGCCCGATCCGCGACGCCGAAAACCCCAGGCGAGCCGCACAATACATACAACAACAGATTGAGAAGGTATATTCAGTATGAAGTGACTAGGAGCCTGTCCGAGAATAGAAGCCGTAGCGAGGGGAAGCAATTTTGAGTCCGTTTTTTCGATCATTTGAGGAGAATAGTTATTCATATTCGACGAAAAGGAGCGGGAAAAGGGACCAGAAGGGCTTTCCCGCAGTAGGCTCTCTATTCTCGGATAGGTTTCTAGGTACTCTTGTTGGTAGAGTACGAGCTACCCATTCGAGGAATTCGCTACAAGTGGAATTATTACAAGAGTGAAAAAGGATCGGTTTTTAAGAGCACTCGCAGGTGAGCCCGTAGACTGCACACCAATCTGGATAATGCGGCAGGCCGGTCGTTACTTGCCGGAGTACCGGGCCACACGGGCCCGGGCCGGAAACTTTCTGGCCCTGTGCAAGACCCCGGAACTGGCGTGCGAGGTAACGCTTCAGCCCATACAGAGGTTCGACCTGGATGCCGCAATACTGTTTTCGGACATATTGACCATCCCTGACGCCATGGGGCTGGGGTTGTCTGTGGAAGAGGGCACGGGACCACGTCTTGCAAGACCGGTTCGCGACCACCGCGATATCTCCAGACTCGGCGTCCCCGACCCGGAGGCGGACCTGGGGTATGTCATGGATACGGTGCGATTGGTGAGACAGGAACTGGATGCAAAGGTCCCGCTGATCGGGTTCGCCGGCAGTCCGTGGACCCTGGCCACGTATATGGTAGAGGGCCGGGGCAGCAAGGATTTCAGCCTCATCAAGACGCTTATCTTCGATCAACCCGAGACCGCACAACTGCTGTTGAGAACCATAACGGAGGCGGTCATAGCCTATCTGAGCGCTCAGGCAGCCGCGGGCGCGCAGGCGTTGATGGTGTTTGATACCTGGGGCGGCGCGTTGAGCAGAAGGGACTACGAACGTTTTTCCCTGCACTATATGGGCGAAATCGTTGCCGGACTGAAACAGGCACTGGGCGGGAACAGACCGCCGGTGATCCTGTTCACCAAAGGCGGCGGTCAGTGGCTGGAGAGCATTGCAGCCACGGGCTGCGACGCGGTAGGACTCGACTGGACCGTGGATATCGACAATGCCAGGCAGCGCATCGGCAACACCGTGGCTTTGCAGGGCAACATGGACCCGAACGTGCTCTACGCCTCACCGCATCGCATCACCCGGGAGGTGGCCACCATACTGGACCAATTTGGCAGCGGCAGCGGCCATGTCTTCAACCTGGGCCACGGTATCCACCCGGGCATCGACCCGGAAAATGTTCGCACTCTGGTCGATGCGGTGCACGAGCTGAGTATCCCCTATCATCGCTGATCAGACTGTTCAAATATGCCCGAAAACCTAGATTATTTAAGACGGATAGTCAGACAAAACTACCTGCGCGATGAATCCGAAACCCTGTCCGAGTGTCTGCGCCGGGCGGACGCGGGTGACGCCATCAGGCAACGCATAGGCCAGCGGTCGTACGAAACAGTCGAGGCGCTGCGTAATGACGCCGCCTCGCAACAGGGTCTGGATGCTTTTCTGAGTGAATACGATCTGTCCAGCGAAGAGGGCGTGGTATTGATGTGCCTGGCGGAGGCGCTGCTGCGCATTCCGGATGCAGATACCGCCGACCGACTCATCCGCGACAAGCTCGGCAGGGGCCGCTGGGACGACCATCTGGGCCAAAGCAGCTCTACCCTGGTCAACGCTTCCACCTGGGGTTTGATGCTGACCGGGCGGTTTACCCGGCTCAGTCAGTCGGCCAGGGGGGATGTGGCATCATTTTTCAAAAACCTGACGGCAAAAATTGGTGAGCCCATGATCCGCCTGGCGGTCAGGGAGGCAATGAGCATCATGGGCCAACAGTTCGTGCTGGGAGAAACCATAGAGAAAGCCCTGCAACGCAGTGAGCATGCCGGATCCAGTCGTTATCTGTTCTCCTTCGACATGCTGGGCGAGGCCGCACTCACCCAATCAGACGCGGATCGCTTTTTTGCTTCCTACATACACGCACTGGAGGTGATCGGAAAACGCTCGCAGCGCAATGCAATCTCGGTAAAATTATCTGCCTTGCATCCACGCTTCGCTATTGCCCAACGGGACCGGATCATGACGGAACTCGTCCCCCGCCTGATGGACCTGTCCCGGGTGGCCCGTGATAATCAGCTGTTGATGACGATCGACGCCGAGGAGGCCGATCGACTGGAACTGAACCTGGACATATTCGAAAAGGTGTTCCACGACCCCACACACGGACAGTGGCAGGGCCTCGGCATCGTGGTCCAGTCTTACCAGAAGCGCGCCCTGTCCGTAATCAAATGGCTGAATGAACTGGGGTCGATTTGTTCCCGCCAGATACCGGTGCGGCTGGTCAAGGGCGCATACTGGGACACGGAAATCAAGTACGCGC
>CAXMTM010000367.1:0-6205 GCA_964196385.1 Arenicellales bacterium | reverse complement strand
AGAAACGTTTGGTGTGGGGTCCAGAATCGTCAAAACCCTTTTATTATATGGCGCGCCCGGACGGATTCGAACCGCCGACCCCCTGGTTCGTAGCCAGGTACTCTATCCAACTGAGCTACGGGCGCATCCGTATTTTCAAATAAAGCCTTTCAAATATTATATGGCGGAGAGAGAGGGATTCGAACCCTCGATGGGCGTTTTATACCCATACTCCCTTAGCAGGGGAGCGCCTTCAGCCGCTCGGCCATCTCTCCGTTATCGCTGAGATGTCGTGTTATTCCGTGCTATCTGCAGCCGCTGTGGGGGGGGTGTCCTGCATTCGTTCTTCCTGCTTGATTCTCTCGTAGATCTCCTCTCTGTGCACCGGAATTTCTTTCGGGGCATTGATACCAATTCGTACCTGGTTTCCTTTGATACCTAACACCGTGACCTGTACATCGTCTCCAATATTCAAGGTCTCCCCAATGCGTCGGGTTAAAATAAGCATCTCTACTTTTCTCCTTTCCTGATAATCTTCAATGATACGGGATCTCTCCACCTCTGATCACGCGGGCGAATTATATAACACTCGGCAACAATCCAGGTATTGTAACCACATCCCCGCCGGACAGCCGAATCCATTCCAAACTTCGCACCAAAACGAACCGGAGGGCTGCTCCGATCAAATAGTATCGTCAAATGCACCAACATGAAGCTGTCTGTGAACGAACAATGGCACTTTTAAACCCGCATCGCGATCAAACCCGCGGGTCAGGCCTGGTCCAGTTTGAATGCCTTGTGCAGGGCCCGCACGGCCAGTTCCATGTATTTATCTTCCACGATTACCGAAATCTTGATCTCCGACGTGCTGATCATCTGGATGTTGATCCCTTCATCCGCCAGACTCTTGAACATCTTGCTGGCAATACCTGCATGGGAACGCATCCCCACGCCAACGACGGCGATTTTCGCGATATTATCATCACCAACGACCTCGGCGGCTTCGAAGCGGCCGGCAATTTCGTCCAGTATTGAAAGTGCTTTCTGATAATCGTTCCTGTGCACCGTAAAAGTTACGTTGGCGGTGCCATCCTCCGCACTTACGTTTTGGATGATGATATCGACATTGATGTGCGCGTCTGAAACGGGGCCCAGGATCTGGTAGGCGACACCGGGCTGGTCCGGCACGCCACGAATAGTGAGTTTAGCTTCATCGCTGTGATAAGCGATACCCGATATCATGGGTTGTTCCATGGTCGATTCCTCGTGAGTGATCAGCGTCCCGGGGCCTTCCTCGAATGAGGACAATACGCGCAGCGGCACTTTATATTTCCCGGCAAACTCGACGGACCGGGTCTGCAGCACTTTCGTTCCGGAACTGGCCAGTTCCAGCATCTCCTCGACCGTGATCCGATCCAGACGGCGGGCGTCCGGAACCACCCGGGGATCAGCCGTGTAAACGCCGTCTACATCGGTATATATACGGCACTCCTTTGCCTCCAGGGCCGCCGCCATGGCAACCGCCGTGGTGTCGGAGCCCCCCCGTCCCAGGGTGGTGATGTTCTGGTGCTCGTCCACGCCCTGAAATCCTGCCACCACCACGACACAAGCATCGGCCAGATCGGCACGCACCCGTGTGTCATCGATCGCCTGTATCCTGGCCTTGCCGTGCACGCTGTCCGTGCGGATCCGGACCTGGCTCCCGGTGCAGGATCGCGCCTTGCAGCCTTTTGCGTTCAGGGCCATGGACAACAGGGCGATGGTGACCTGCTCACCGGTAGACAGCAACACGTCCAGTTCTCTCGCCGGTGGCCGGCTGCTGACCTCATGGGCCAGACTGGTGAGCCTGTTGGTCTCACCACTCATCGCGGACACGACCACCACCAACTCATCGCCACGGTTTCTCGCCGCGATGACATTGTCGGCCACCGCATTGATCCGTTCGATATTACCGACGGACGTGCCGCCGTATTTCTCGACTATGAGGGGCATGGGCCCAACACCCTATAACTGAATTGCATATGTATCCGTAATTTATGAACCGCCTAAATGGTCCCTTACCTTTGCGGCTACCTGAGCAAGACAGGCATCGATGCTGTCCTCCGGGATGCCGCCTTCCGCCATGTCGGGGCGGCCTCCCCCGCGGCCGCCGGCCAGGCTGACAAGTTCATTGATCAATTTGCCCGCGTGGACGCGGTCGGTCACGGCACGGCTCACCCCTGCAACCAGTTTGGTCTTTTCACCGTTGCTGCCGGCCAGCACCACCACGGAATCGCCGAGTTTGTCGCGAAGACTGTCTATGGTGGTTCTGATGGCCCTGGCATCCGCACCCTCGAGGCGTGCGGCAATGACCTTGACCCCGTTAACGTCCACGGCCTGGCTGGCGAGATCTCGTCCACCGCCCGTCGCCAGTTGTTTCTGCAGTCGTGCCTTATCCTTTTCCAGTTGCCTGACCCGGTCGCTCAACTGCCGGAGCTTGACGGGCAGGTCCGCACGGGTCGCGGTGACCAAACTTGCCGCGCCATCGAGGATTTCCAGTTGCTTGCGCACGTAGTCCATGGCGCCGACACCGGTGACGGCTTCGATGCGGCGCACCCCCGCGGCGACGCCGCTTTCGCTGGTGATAAACATCATGCCGATGTCGCCGGTGCGAGCGACATGGGTCCCGCCGCACAGTTCACAGGAAAATTCACCCATGTTTACGACACGCACGTTGTCGTCATATTTTTCACTGAACAGCGCTTCCGCACCCGATGCCCTGGCGTCTTCCAATGCCATGACGCGGGTTTCCACCGGAACATTAGCCCGTATTTCCTGGTTGACCCGATCCTCAATTTGCGCAAGTTCGACCGCAGACACCGGACTGGAATGCGAGAAATCGAAACGCAACCGTTCGCCTTCGACCAGGGAACCTTTTTGCTCGACGTGTCGCCCCAGAATCGATTTCAGGGCGGCATGCAGCAAGTGAGTCGCCGAATGGTTGCGCATGGTCCGTGCCCGGGTGCCGGATTGCACCTCAGCGCATACCTGGTCGTTCACCGCGAGCCCCGATCCTGTCACCAGACGGCCGAAATGACCAATTGTTCCACCGCCCAGTTTTTGTGTGTCGTGCACTTCGAATACCACATCGCCACAACGCAACGAACCCTTATCTCCCACCTGGCCACCGCTTTCCGCGTAAAAGGGTGTTTCATCCAGCACCACGATCGCGTCCTCACCGCTTGTTATGGATGCAACAGCGCTGCCCGCCAGCGAGATCGCCCTGACCGAAGCAGCGCCCACGGTTGAACCATATCCGGTAAACACCGTTTCGACTCCACTCAGCACTTCGGGGTCCACGTTGACCCCACTCTTGAACCGGCTGGCGGCACGGGCGGTGGCGCGTTGACTTTCCATGGCGCACTCGAACCCGGCCATGTCCACCTCGAGGCCTCGTTCGCGTGCCACGTCCGCAGTGAGGTCCACCGGAAAACCATAGGTATCGTACAACCGAAAGGCGAGTTCACCCGGGATCTTCGTGCCCGTGACCCTGGTGACTTCCTGGTCGAATATCTTCATACCTTGTTCCAGTGTTTCGGCAAACCTCTCCTCCTCGAGCCGCAATGCATCGACCACTGTGGATTCCGCCCGCGCAAGCTCCGGAAAAGCTGTGCCCATTTCGAGCACCAGGGGCGCCACCATGTTGTGGAAAAATGGCGTTTGCCCGCCCAGCCTATAGCCGTGCCGGATCGCTCGCCGTATGATTCGGCGCAGCACATAACCCCGCCCCTCATTGGACGGCACCACGCCATCGACAATCAAAAAAGCAGTGGAGCGAATGTGGTCCGCCAGAACACGCAAGGACTTGTCTTCGCGATCTGTAGCGCCCGTAATCTGCACCGCCGCATCCACCAGGTTCCGGAACAGATCGATATCGTAGTTCGAGTGCACGCCCTGCAGCACCGCCGCCAGACGTTCCAATCCCATGCCGGTATCCACCGACGGCTTGGGGAGCGGGTTCATGTTCCCGCCCTCGTCGCGATTGAACTGCATGAATACCAGGTTCCAGATCTCGACGTAGCGGTCGCCGTCTTCCTCAGGACTGCCCGGTGGACCGCCCTCTACATCGGGCCCGTGATCGTAGAAGATTTCGCTGCACGGGCCGCACGGCCCGGTATCCCCCATGGCCCAGAAATTGGCATGGGCGCCTATGCGGGTGAACCTGGCCGATTCCACTCCGATTTCGTTGAGCCAGATATCCGCCGCTTCGTCATCATCTTCAAATACCGTCACCCATAGCTTGTCAACCGGCAGGTTTACCCGTTCGGTCAGGAAATGCCAGGCCAACTTTATGGCTTCGCGCTTGAAGTATTCGCCAAAGCTGAAATTACCCAGCATTTCGAAGAACGTGTGGTGGCGGGCGGTGTAACCGACGTTTTCCAGATCGTTGTGCTTGCCGCCGGCGCGTACGCAACGCTGTGATGTCGTGGCTCGCGAATACGGACGCTTGTCCAGACCCAGAAATACATCCTTGAACTGGACCATACCAGCATTGGTGAACAGCAGCGTCGGGTCATTGTGCGGCACCAGGGAACTGCTGGGCACGCGCTGGTGCCCGTTGTCTTCAAAATATTTTAGAAAACTCTCTCGTATTTCCGTTGTCTTCATACCGTTTCCTGAAACAAAACAACTTTTCTGATCTGCTCCGGGGCAAATCCCCGGCTCTGCAGAAACCTGGCCTGCCGGGTCCACTCTTTATAGTCGCCCGGCGCCGCCGCTCCGAATTTTCTGGAGCGGACCCTGCGCAGCACGATTTCCCAGAATTCATCACCTTGATCCATATGACGCTCTATCAACACGCCGGACACTCCCCGGCGTGAAAGTTCATGGCGAATTTTGAGCGGCCCATCGCCCCGCTCTACACGACTGCGCACATAGGCCTCGGCATAACGATCATCGGATAGAAAATTATTACGCTTAAGATCTTCGATAGCTTCATCAACGGCGTGCACAGCCGCATCTTTGCCCAGCAGCTTTTTCCTGAGTTCGAATTCGCTGTGCTCGCGGCGCGACAATAAGTCAAGGGCCCGCTTCCTGATCTTCTGATAACGGCTGCTGTCGTTTTCCAAGCCTAGAAGCCTGTCGGACTTAGGACGATTCTACTGCGCCTATCGGAAATCGGCTCATTTTCCCGATAATTTTCGTTCAATAGGTACACTATTAGCCTCAAATTATCGAAAAACTGATCTCGAATTCCCACAATGCTGGCTACGAACACCTAAATCCGACAGACTCCTAGGCTTCGGCCTCTTTGGCGACCACCTGTTCGGGTTCATCACCCTGCGACAATCCACGTGCCTCGCGAATCTGTGCCTCGATCCTCTCCGCCACGTCCGGGTTGGATTTTAAAAATGCGCGCACGTTGTCCCGGCCCTGACCTATACGGTCGCCCTGATAGCTGTACCACGCACCAGATTTCTCCACGGCACCTGCCTCCACACCTAAATCGATCAACTCGCCCTCCCTGGAGATTCCCTCGTTGTAGAGGATATCGAATTCACACTTCTTGAACGGCGGGGCTACTTTATTCTTGACGACCTTGACCCGGGTCTGGTTGCCAAGAATTTCATCGCCTTTTTTGATGGCTCCGATGCGGCGGATATCAAGCCGCACCGACGAATAGAATTTCAGTGCGTTGCCCCCGGTAGTGGTCTCCGGGTTGCCAAACATCACACCGATCTTCATCCTGATCTGGTTGATGAAAATCACCAGGCAACCGGATCGCTTGATGTTGGCTGTCAACTTGCGCAGTGCCTGAGACATCAGCCTGGCCTGCAGGCCGACGTGGGTATCCCCCATCTCGCCTTCGATTTCCGCCTTGGGCGTCAGTGCCGCCACCGAATCTATCACCACCACGTCCACGGCAGCCGATCGCACCAGCATGTCGGTGATCTCCAGCGCCTGTTCCCCGGTATCGGGCTGCGATACCAGCAGTTCATCCACGTTCACGCCCAGTCGTGTAGCATAACCCGGATCCAAAGCGTGCTCCGCGTCAATGAAGGCTGTGGTGCCACCCAGCTTCTGTGCCTGCGCTATGACCGACAGCGTCAGTGTGGTCTTGCCCGACGATTCCGGCCCATAGATCTCCACCACCCGTCCCCGTGGCACACCCCCAATACCGAGTGCGATGTCCAGGCCCAACGAACCGGTCGGTATGACCCCGATATCGGCTAACACTTCCGCATCA
>CAXMTM010000366.1:0-5343 GCA_964196385.1 Arenicellales bacterium | reverse complement strand
AACGGCATGAGGAAGAAGAGTGGCGCCATGATCATGGACGCGGAAAAGCGGGGTCATTCGGAAGATGTGTGCACTTACGTCAAGGCGGACATCGGCCAGATGTCGAAGGGAAATATCGCCCCCAACGGCAAGCCCATGCCGCCGCCCGACCTGCTGCTGCTGTCCTACACCGGTTGTTTTACGTTCATGAAGTGGTTCGAACTGCTGCGTCACGAGTACGGTTGTGAGACGGTGATGTTGCAGGTGCCTTACGAAGGTGACGGTAAGGTTACCAAAAACATGCGCGACTATGTCATCAAACAGTTGCAGCAGGAAGTCATTCCGGCACTGGAGCGCGTCAGCGGCGTCAAGTTCGATATAGACAGACTGCGTGAGTACCTCAGGCAGTCGGCGGCGGCGGAAGACAACCTGGTCTGGGTACTGGAGAGCGCGAAAAACGTGCGCTCGCCGATCGATGCTTATTTCGGCGGGGTTTACTACATCGGCCCTATCTTTACCGCGTTTCGCGGTACCCGTGACGCTGTCGAGTACTATGAAATCCTGCGCGGCGAAGTCGAACAACGTTTGCAAAAAGGGCAGGGCCCGATCACTCCCGAGGGCGACATGGCGGAGGAGAAGTATCGCCTGGTAGTGGAAGGTCCGCCCAACTGGACCAGCTTCCGCGATTTCTGGAAGATGTTCTATGACGACGGTGCGGTAGTGGTGGCCAGTACTTACACCAAGGTCGGAGGTGTATATGACCTGGGCTTCAGACACGACCCGGACCACCCGATTGAATCCCTCGCCGATTATTGTCTGGGTTGCTACACCAATCGCAACCTGCCCCAGCGTGTCGATATGCTGGAAAAATATGTCAATGAATATCAAGCCGACGGGCTGCTGATCAACTCCATCAAGAGCTGCAACAGTTTTTCCGCGGGGCAGTTGTTGATCATGCGTGAGATCGAAAAACGCACCGGAAAACCGGGTGCCTTCATCGAGACCGACCTTGTAGATCCACGCTACTTCTCCGCCGCCAACGTAAAAAATCGTCTGGAAAGTTATTTTCAAATGATCGATCAGCGCCGCCAAAGCAAGAGTAAAAGCAAGAGTAAAGGCGGGGCGGCGGATTAGGTTCTTGAAGACGTAAGCGGAGCGACACATAAAATGAAATGTTTTGTAGGCATTGATCTGGGGTCCACTACCACCAAGGCGGTGGTGATGGATGAGGCTGGCACGGTGCTGGGACGCGGCATCACCAACTCCCGTTCAAACTATGATACTGCCAGCCGTGTATCCAAGCTCGATGCTTTTCTCTCAACGCGCCTCACATTGTTCCGCCGCAGCCTGGAAGATATACCCAACCTGCGGGGGAAGGTGGACGACATGCTGGCGGCAATGGAACGAAATTTTCGCCTGGAACTATTTCTGGAACAGTTGCAGGACCTGCAGGCAACCTGTGTTGAGAACGGCCGCGATCCGCGCAATGCCGGCAAGCATGTTTTGATCGGGGAGGCGTTGGAAGAAATCTTCGCACGTTTACGCAGTGAACTGGTTGAACTGTTTGCCCCGGGCAAGACACGCAAATCGGATTTTTTTCGCGACCTCGCCGGCGGCGCCTACATGCACGTGGCGGAGCAGGTGGCCGAGGAAATGAAAATGGATTTCGATACGTTGCTCAACCTCTACGACAAATCGATAATCGTGGTTGAGAACCGGCCCCCTAGCGAGGATATGGCGGGCAAGCTCCTGCGCGCGCTGGAGCGGGTATTGAAAGAGGGACACGAAGCGAATTTCAGTGATGAAAGCGTGCGCGATCAGATCAAGTACACGCTCGATCTGGAACTGGAGGAGAGCTACGTGGTCGGCACAGGCTACGGCCGGGTGCGCCTGCCTTTTCCCAAGGAGCACATCCGTTCCGAGATCCTGTGTCACGGTCTGGGCGCGCATCTGATGTTCCCCCGCACCCGCACGGTACTCGATATTGGCGGGCAGGATACCAAGGGGATTCAGGTGGACGAGCAAGGCATCGTAGTCAATTTTCAGATGAACGATCGCTGCGCGGCGGGGTGCGGCCGGTATCTGGGTTACATCGCGGACGAAATGAACCTTGGCCTTCATGAACTTGGCCCCATGGCCATGCAGGCCACCAAGACGGTTCGCATCAATTCCACCTGCACCGTGTTTGCCGGTGCGGAGTTGCGCGATCGGCTTGCCCTGGGCGAAAAACGCGAGGACATCGTGGCCGGTCTTCACCGTGCAATTATTCTTCGCGCCATGTCGATCATCTCGCGGTCCGGGGGAATTACCGACCAATTCACTTTTACCGGTGGCGTCGCCAAGAATGAGGCCGCGGTGCGGGAACTGGGCAATGTAGTGAAGGAAAACTACGGCGATGTGACCATCAATATCGATCCGGATTCCATATACACGGGCGCGTTGGGAGCAGCGGAATTCGCCCGCCGGTCGGTGGAGAACTGATATGACCATTACAGCAGGCATTGATTTGGGCAGCGGGGCCGTGAAAACGGTCTTGTTCCGGGTTGAAGGAGGCGATGACATCGAGTGGCTCGCCAGGCATACGGACAAGATTCGTCAGCGCGATCCGCTGCAACTCGCCGAAAGCGGTTATAACACGGTCCTGGCCGAGGCCGGAGCGGACCGCGAGGAAGTGGACTATGTGGCGACTACGGGCGACGGTGAGAACATTGACTTTCGCACCGGGCATTTTTATTCAATGACCACGCACGCTCGCGGCGCCATTTACCTCGATCCGGAAGCCCGCTCGGTATTGGATATCGGCGCGTTGCACGGCCGTGCCATCAGAATCGATCATCGCGGCAAGGTCCTGAGCTACCGGATGACCAGCCAGTGTGCCTCGGGCTCCGGCCAGTTCCTCGAGAATATTTCCCGCTATCTAGGCATTGCCCAGGACGAGATCGGCACCCTGTCGCAGCAGGCCGATGATCCGGAAACCGTATCCAGCATCTGCGCCGTGCTGGCGGAGACCGACGTGATCAATATGGTGTCCCGCGGCATTTCCGCCGCCAATATTCTCAAAGGCATTCACATGTCGATGGCCGGCCGCCTGACCAAATTGTTGCGCGTGGTCGGCGCCGGAGAAGGTGCAACCTTTATAAGCGGGGGGCTGGCCCGGGATGAGGGTTTGGTGGCGGCGCTGAACGAGGCGATGATAAAGCAGAAATTGAAGTCCATCGCACGCAACCACCCGGACTCACCTTATGCCGGGGCGATCGGTGCTGCGCTGTGGGGGGCTTTCCGGTACAAGAAGCTGGCCGGGCTGGAGCAGTTTGCCAAAGCCTCGTGAACAACAAAATTATATTTATGATTAGTCAGTGGCACTCCGAGGCCACGTGGTATTGGAATTATTAGGACAACCCCAACACCACTTTATAGTACAGAGATATTGATAACCGATGCGACAGGGGTAAAGGAGCAATAAAATGGCGTTAATGATTAATGAAGATTGTACCTTGTGTGATGCGTGTGTTCTGGAGTGCCCGAACGACGCCATTACCGAGGGTGAACCTATCTATGTCATCGATGCGTTCAAGTGTACGGAATGTGTGGGTGAACACGACGAACCGCAATGCCAGTTGGTGTGTGAACCCGACTGCATTGTTCCCAACCCGGAATTTCCCGAGACCCCGGAAGAACTCCAGGCTAAATATGATCAGTTGCACAGCTGATCCGGGAGCCTGTGGGCCGACCCGATGACGGAAATTAAATTCACCGTGCGGCCACTGGCCGGCACTGACTTCGAAGCAGTCATAGAACTGGACCATATTAGCGGTGGCATTTCGCGGCGGGGTTTTTTCGAGAAGCGCGAACGTGCTATGCAGCATGATCCCGCTGTGTTCATCGGCCTGGCGGCGTGCAACAGTGAGCGCCTGGTTGGTTTTGTCACGGCCAGTATTTTGGACGGCGAGTTTGGCGGCGACAAGCGGGTGGCCGTGCTCGACGCGCTTGCCGTCGCTCCAAGTCACCGGGGAGTGGGTGTGGGCCACCTGCTGATGCAGGAGTTGTCCAGCGAAGTTCGACAGCGTGGCGGGCGTGAACTGCAGACCCAGGCGCAGTGGAATCACCCCGGGTTGATGGACTTCTTCAACAGCGCGGGCTTTACATTGGCGCCACGACTGGTGCTGGAACGATCTACCGAAGATATTGGGTTTTGAAACAAGGCGCCGGTATCGTAAAGTGATTGAGAGGATTTGAATGCCAAACCAGTACTCGCAAGAACCCGATTACAGCAAACCTGTGAGCGACGACTTCGACGCGTTGTCACGTGACCTCGTGCCGGTGCGTTCACTGATCGAGGATGATCTGCAACAGATCATTCGCATCGATCGCCGCATCACCAACCGGGATCGCAGTGCGTACTTGCAGCGTAAGGCCGCCCAGGTACTGCGCGAGTCGGGGGTCCGAATTTCTCTGGTGGCTGAAGGGGACGAACGACTGGTCGGATTTATCATGGCTAAAGTGGACTACGGCGAATTTGGACACACCGATACGGTGGCCGTGATCGACACTATCGGCGTTGACCCATCGGAGCAGTCGCACAATGTAGGCCGTGCACTGGTGTCGCAATTGCTCCGCAACCTGTCGTCACTGAGGGTCGAAACCGTGCGCACCGAGGTGCCATGGCAGGACTTCGGTCTCAATCGATTTCTGGCGCACTGTGGATTTGCCCCGGCACAACGGCTGGCGTTTTCCCTCAACATTGATTGAACCGGCAGCATATTGAATACTGACATATGGGACTTTAGCGGGCGCACCGCTGTCGTCACCGGCGGCGTGCGCGGCATCGGCCGCAGCATCAGCGAGGAACTGCTGCTGCGGGGTGCCGAGGTGCATGTTTTCGACTCGGCGCCGAACATCAGCGACAGCGAAGCTGACTGGATTTACCATTTGGTGGATGTGTCGGACCCGAACAGTGTGTCTGATGCAGTGGCTGAATTGCCGCCCGATACTAATTTGCTTGTAAATAATGCCGGCATCACCCGCGACCGCAGCCTGGCAAAGATGAGTGATGATGAGTGGCAGGCGGTGATTTCGGTCAACCTCACCGGTGCTTTTCACATGATCCGGGCAATGGTCCCGCTGATGAGAGCCGCCGGTAGCGGCCGCATAGTCAACATCGCTTCCATCAACGGCCTGCGCGGCAAGTTCGGTCAGGCGAACTATTCCGCCTCCAAGGCCGGTCTCATCGGTCTCACCAAGACAAGCGCCCGGGAATTGGGCCGAAAGGACATAACGGTCAACGCGGTAGCGCCCGGGCTGGTGCTGACGGATATGACATTGCGCATGCCGGAGCAATTCAGGGAGGAAGCGCTGGCGGAAATG
>CAXMTM010000365.1:0-4514 GCA_964196385.1 Arenicellales bacterium | reverse complement strand
AACCATGGGCTCATCACCCAGCTCAAGCCAGGAGGCCATGTAGACCGATGTGGTATTCGGAGTAAGCCACAGAGCCTTTGAGTCCATGAGTTCTTCAAACAGCACGGCGGTGGTGTTAGCCGGCCCGTGTTTCAGCAAGCCATGCTCAAGCGCGTACATGGAGGCGATTGGAAGGCAGTTCAGGAAGGCCTCCGTCGCACGATTGAGGTCGAGGTTGTCGTAGACTTTTCGGGTCGTCTCCGCGTCCGGTACACCATCAACGGAGGTCAGGGTGCCTATAGAGGTTTCCAGCTTGTTGGGTGTCGCAACACCCTCGGGGACTGGCGTTGTCATTTTCATTTTGGGTGCTCCGGCAAAGGCGTAGGTGGCAAGCACACTAACGAGCACTCCACAGAGGAGGTATTTTACTTTCATGGTTTTTTCCTTTTGATGTTCACTTGAATTCGGTTTGGTCATCTATTTTACCTTTACGACGTCGTCGAGCGTCCAGGTCTTCTCAAACAGCTGTCCTAGGAGAATTGTTAATTATTACCTGAAAACGACAACCTAGACAGACTTGTTCCTGAAAGCAAGCTTCCCTACCCTGCTTTTCCATGAAGGATCTGTTAATACTTTTCGTCCATCTATTGACCACCATCGCCAAACTCCTGGGACCCGGTGGCGCGAGGGCCGTCGTTGCTGACAGTCTGCTCATGAAGCAGCAGCTCCTGGTCATCAAACGTTCGCGGCGACGCGCACCAAATCTCTCAGCACTCGATCGGTTTCTGTTCGGCTTCTGGTCACTGTTTCTCGATCCACGCCGTATCCAGCAAGCTGCCGTGATTATTCGGCCTTCGACACTATTGAAATTCCATGACCTGTTAAAACATCGCAAGTATCGGCTGCTGTACTCATCAGGCAGAAAAGGCAAACCAGGCCCCAAGGGTCCATCAACCGAACTCATCCAGGCAATCATTGAACTAAAGCAACGCAACCCACGCTTTGGCTGTCTTAGAATTGCCCAGCAAATTAATAAAGCATTTGACGTGGATATTTTAACAAGGACCTGGTACGGCGCGTCCTCGCTAAACACTACCGTCCAATTCCCGATGACAGCGGACCGTCATGGCTGACCTCCATGGGGCACACGAAGGACAGCCTCTGGAGTATTGACTTTTTTCGTTGTGAATCTATTTTGCTCAATACCCACTGGGTGCTCGTGGTCATGGACCAATTCTCGCGGCGCATCATTGGCTTTGGCGTACATGCAGGAGATGTCGATGGTGTCGCCCTCTGTCGGATGTTCAACACCGCCATCTCAACCAAATCTGCCCCAAAATATCTCAGCTCAGATAACGATCCACTCTTTCTGTGTCACCAATGGCAAGCAAACTTGAGAGTTCTCAGTATAGACGAGATTAAGACCATCCCGTATACACCTCTATCACATCCCTTCATTGAACGACTCAGTGGAACCATTCATCGTGAATACCTTGATCACACCCTCTTTTGGAATACTCAGGACCTTGAGCGAAAACTTGAAAATTTCAAGCAATACCACAACCGTGATCGGGTTCATCAATCGCTAGGCGGAAATACGCCAGCTGTCGTTTGTGGCGATCCACTGCCTCTACGCGCAAAACTCAGAAACTATTCAGAAACTATTCATGGGTATCACACTGCAATGGTCTCTTTCAAACACCGATTGCTGCATGAATAGGAATTCGCCTAGGACAGGTCAAATGGCGTAATTTATTCTGACATCAGTGCGCGGCTTCACAAGCCCGACCAACTGGTTTTTAACCAGATGGTCGGGTTAACACTTAACCCATTTGTTTTCATGAGAAGTAAAAAAAAGAAGGATAAAAACAGCAAGTAGAAAAGACCTACAATATCTTCTCTAACTTGCTGTTTTATAAGATGGCGCGCCCGGATAGATGATTCGGGCCTGCGGCCCTCACCCCTTCGGGGCCGCCGTCGCTACGCGACGACGTTGTCTCGCGCCTGCGGCGCTCGGCTCGAACTCCCGACCGCCTGGTTCGTAACCAGTCCAGTCTATTTTACTCACTTTATTAAACAGTCACTTGCGGTGCTCGCCCATCCAATACCGTATTTGAGTTATCAGTCACTTGTACTTCACTGGTAGTTCAAGTTAGCACAATACTGGCACAGTCCTTTTGCCCGCTGAAATATCTCAATCGCCACAATGAATTGGGATTCGCGATGCACACGAAGGCCGCCACGGTTGATTCTTGTTCTTTCCACCCGACGGATTGTTGTCCAACCTTCAGGTTAATAGGGTGACCGGCTGTTGCTGAGGCACAGGTCTACCAAATCGTCCAGGCGCGCGGTCCCGGCGCACATTACGGTATCCGCGCCACCCCAGTAAATCTTTACGCCGCCGTCGTCATCCACAACTGCACCGCAGGTAAAGACAACGTTGTGTACGTAGCCTGTGATTTCCCAGGGATCCTCCGGGGCCAGTACCCATTCATCCGAGACGCCGATAATCTTCGCCGGATTGGCGAGATCGTGCAGCGCCACGCCGAGGCGATAGACCGCCCCGTCCATAGTCTCGAATACACCGTGATAGATGCTGAGCCAGCCGCGCTTGGTGCGGATCGGCGTCGCACCGGGCCCGATCTTGGTCTCGTCCCAGTGATATTGCACCGGTTTCATCACCACTTCGGAATCGCCCCAGTGCACCAGGTCTGGTGACCATGATACCCATATCGACCAGGGACTGATCTCCGAATGCGGACGATCCAGGCGGGCATATCGACCACCGAAACGTTCGGGGAAAATGACGACATTACGCATGTCCGCTTGCGTGATCAGCGCAACCCGTTCTACGGAGCGGAAGTCCCGGGTCCTGGCCAGCGCGATACGCACGCCGTGGCGCGAATAGGCACTGTAGGTAATCAGGTATTCACCATCAATGCAGGAAATCCTGGGGTCTTCCACACCGAAGGCTTCGTACTCAGCAAAGATGCCCTCTTCCGACGGAATCATGAAAGGTTTCGGGCCGACTGTAAATTTGAAGCCGTCTTCACTCTCGGCGATGCCGATGATCGACCGACCGCTGCGCAGGTGGGACCGAAACAGCATGATAGTGCGGCCGTCATACCGTGTTACGCCGGCGTTGTGTACGGTCTCCACCGGATAGGGGATGTCGTCCCGGGTGAGGATCGGGTTGGCCGGGCAGCGTTCGATTACCGGCCGAGTGTTATGCATACTACGAGCAGCGGTCATAGTCGTCCTCCAGCCGGATAATATCGTCTTCTCCGAAATAGTCCCCCATCTGCACCTCTACCAGGACCAGCGGGATGTCGCCGGGGTTCATAATTCTGTGAACTGCGCCTTTTGGAACATCCACGGACTGTCCTGGCTTGAGCGGGATTTCCTGATCCCCCACGGTAACCAGCGCCTTGCCACTGACCACGGTCCAGTGTTCTGCACGGCGCTGGTGCTTTTGCAGACTCAGCCGCTCGCCTGGTTTGACGACGATTTCCTTGATTTTGTGATCGTCCCGCTCCAGCAGGTCCGCATAGTGTCCCCACGGCCGATGGTTCTCCCGATCGTCGAGGATCTTCCGGTAGACGTCCAGGTATTTAGACGCCATGTGCTGGCAGGTGAAGCGTTCCTCCACCTCGCTCCGGCAGGCACGCCGGTCGATTGTGTCAATCCTGCCCACTGCCTGTACGGCTGCATCCACATCGTCGACAATAAATCCTGTACTGCCGTCGCGAATGAGTTCCGGCATTGAGCCCCGCCCAAAGGCGATCACTGGTGTGCCACAGGCCATTGACTCAACCACGCTCAGCCCGAAGGGCTCGTCGAAGTGAATCAGGTGCAATAACGCCAGCGCGCCGCCCAGCACCGCTTGTCTTTTTTCCGGCCCGACAGAGCCGAGATATTCTACTCTTGACCCATCGATGTGTGGCTCGACCTGTTCCTTGAAGTAGGTTTCATCCTGCACGATCCCGGCAATCACCAGCCGCATACCGGTCCTGCGCGCCACTTCGATGGCATCAACGGCACCCTTGTGATGGTGGATACGTCCGAAGAACAACAGGTAGTCCCCCGCGTCTTCACGGTAGGGAAATTGTGCGAGGTCAATGCCGTGATGAATGGTTGCGATGTAATCGAGTTCAGGGCTCTTGTCGGCCTCGCTGATTGCCACGTAGTGGGTCCGCTTATTGTACTTTTTATAAACCGGCAAAATCGCCGGCGAAGAGAATCCATGGATTGTCGTGACCAGCGGCGTAGTGGTAAAGCCACTGTAACTGAGCGGCAGAAAGTCGAACTGGTTGTGAATGAGATCGAACTCATCAGCCCGCTCGAATACCTCTGCGATATGCAGGCATTCCCACACCTTTGGATCAATCGAGGGATCTTCTGAGTAAGGTCGTTCGCAAACCCAGGCAAGTTTGCCACGGGTTTGGGAGTCCCCGGTCGCAAACAGCGTCACATCCACACCCATCGCCACCAGCTGTTCGGTCAGGAGGCTGACCACATTTTCCCACGGCCCGTAA
>CAXMTM010000364.1:0-5958 GCA_964196385.1 Arenicellales bacterium | reverse complement strand
CGGATCTCGCCAATCAGAACCAGACCCGTGAGCTGAAAAAATTGCGCCGGGAAATAACCGCCACACAGCGCAGACACTATGTGGGTTTGGTGGGCGCCGTGCTTGTGTTATCGGCCTTTATCCTCAGCGCCCTGGACGGATATGCTCCCACCATGTTCCATGGTGCGCCCTTGTTGAGCTGGGCTACCGGCGGTCTGGGCGCTGTGCTGCTCATTCTCGCCTGGCCCGATTCACGATGAGTGGGTTCCTGAAATGGCTAGAATAGGCATGGAATTATTGAGAACTTACAAAATACCCCCGAAACCCAAGGATTCATCTCCAATTTTATATATACCTGACTAAATTAGTCAGGTATTATTTCCATAAAACAGCGACTGCTCTTGGAACCACGGCGTTTATCCCCAAATAGAGTGGCCACCGGTCCAACAACTGTGAGAGCAGGCAATGAGTAGTTCAACGAAACAAATCGAAAACCTGGTCGGCCGGGACTACAAGGAAGGCTTCGTTACCGACATTGAGGCCGATACCCTACCGCCCGGACTGAGCGAAGACGTTATTCGTACAATTTCCGCAAAAAAATGCGAACCGGAATTCATGCTCGAGTGGCGTCTGGCGGCATACCGCAACTGGTTGACCATGAAGTCCCCTGAATGGGCGCATGTCCACTATCCGGCCATCGATTTTCAGAAAATCAGTTATTTTTCCGCCCCCAGGACAGATGGACCGCAGAGCCTGGACGAAGTCGATCCCAAATTGCTGGAGACCTATGAAAAACTGGGTATTCCCCTGCAGGAGCAGAAGATTTTGGCGGGCGTGGCTGTAGATGCCGTTTTCGACAGCGTGTCGGTGAAGACCACTTTCAGGGATAGCCTGGCCGAGGTGGGAGTCATATTCTGTTCAATTTCCGATGCGTTGCAGGAGCATCCGGAACTGGTTCGCAAATACCTCGGTTCCGTGGTGCCCGCAGGCGATAATTACTATGCCGCGCTCAACTCGGGCGTGTTCAGCGACGGTTCCTTTGTGTATATCCCCAAAGGCGTGCGCTGCCCAATGGAACTGTCGACTTATTTTCGCATCAACGCGATGAATACCGGCCAGTTCGAGCGCACCCTGATCATTGCGGATGAGGGCAGTTACGTGAGCTACCTGGAGGGGTGTACCGCTCCCATGCGGGACGAAAACCAGCTGCACGCCGCGGTGGTTGAGCTGATTGCCATGAAGGACGCGGAAATCAAGTATTCCACCGTTCAGAACTGGTACCCGGGAGACGAGCAGGGCCGTGGTGGAATTTACAATTTTGTGACGAAACGCGGCATCTGCCAGGGAGAGAACGCCAAAATTTCATGGACCCAGGTCGAAACCGGTTCCGCGATTACGTGGAAATATCCGAGTGTTTTGCTGCAGGGGGATAACGCCGTTGGGGAGTTCTACTCGGTGGCTCTGACCCGTAATATGCAGCAGGCCGATACCGGCACAAAAATGATCCATATCGGCAAAAACACCCGCAGTACCATAATTTCAAAAGGTATTTCGGCGGGCAAAGGACAGAATGCCTACCGGGGGCTGGTGAAGGTGCTCAAAAGCGCCAATAATGCGCGTAATTATTCGCAGTGCGATTCCCTGTTGATCGGAGATCGGTGTGGCGCACACACGTTTCCGTATATGGAAGTAAAAAATCAGACGGCCCAGGTCGAACACGAGGCCACCACTTCCAAGATCAGCGAGGACCAGTTGTTCTACTGTATGCAACGGGGCTTGTCGGAAGAAGACGCGGTATCGATGATCGTTAACGGCTTCTGCAAGGAAGTGTTCAAGGAGTTGCCCATGGAGTTCGCCGTCGAGGCCCGGAAACTGCTGGAAATCAGCTTAGAGGGCGCCGTAGGATAGCCCGGCACGAACTGGGGTCAGACCTTGCATTTTGCATTCTATTTCAAAATGCAAGGTCTGACCCTAAACCTGATTAGAATGCAAAATGCAAGGTCTGACCCCAATATGAATCCAATGCTTTCAATTAAAAATTTACACGCCAGCGTGGCGGGCAAACCGATACTGAAAGGTATCGACCTGGAAATCGGCGCCGGTGAGGTGCATGCCATCATGGGTCCGAACGGCTCCGGTAAGAGTACCCTGGCCAACGTACTGGCCGGCCGGGAAGACTACGAGGTCACCCGGGGAGAAATTCTGTATAAGGGGGCCAACCTGTTCGACTGGAGTACCGAGCAACGCGCCTGTGAGGGTTTATTTCTGGCATTTCAATACCCGGTGGAGATCCCCGGTGTAAGCAATATTTACCTGATGAAAGCAGCGGTGAATGCCAGGCGCAAGTATCAGGGACTGCCCGACATGGCGGCCGTTGAGTTCCTCAAGTTGATCCGGGAAAAAGTCAAAGTGGTCGAGATGAAGGAGGAGTTCCTGCATCGTGCGGTAAACGAAGGGTTTTCCGGCGGCGAGAAAAAACGCAATGAGGTGCTGCAGATGGCGGTTCTGGAGCCGACTCTCGCCATCCTCGATGAAACCGACTCGGGCCTGGACATCGATGCGCTGAAGATCGTGGCCGATGGGGTGAACGGGTTGCGCAGCCCGGACCGTGCCTTCATCGTGGTAACACACTACCAGAGGCTGCTGGATTACATCGTGCCCGACTTCGTGCACGTTCTGGCTGAAGGCCGGGTGGTCAAATCCGGAGACAAGCACCTGGCACAGGAGTTGGAAAAAGAAGGTTACCGTTGGATTGTGAAAGAACCCGTTGTTGAGGAGATCGGCGCTTGACGACACCCGTCGAACACTATGTGACCGCTCGCCAGGAACTTGTCCTGCCCGGCAGTGGCCAGGCCTGGCTGGATGCGTTGCGTGACGCCGGTGCCAGCAGTTTCAGGGAATCGGGTTTTCCCACTGTCAGGGATGAAAATTGGCGCTACACCAATATTCGGCCCATATTGAAACAGACGTTCGCCCCGGTTGCCCCCGCGGGCGACGGGTCGGGCGACGAGAATATTGCCAAATTTACGCTGCCGGAATTGCATTCCCATCGTCTCGTTTTTATCGATGGCCACTACGCACCTGCACTGTCCAGTGTCGGGCAAGTGCCTGAGGGTATTAGCGTCGAGTCCATGGCCAACGCCGTTTTGGGCGGCCTGGAAGGTGTGGGGCAGTGGCTGGGTAAATGCATGCCCGAAGCGGGTGACGGCTTCACCTCGCTCAATACGGCATTCATAGAAGACGGTCTCTATTTGCATGTGGCCAGGGACCACCATGTCGAGCTTCCCGTTGAAGTCGTTTTTTTCAACACCGAGGCCGGTGGACAACTGGTACAGCCGCGCAATTTGTATGTTGTGGGTGAGAATAGCCAGGTCCACATCATTGAACGTTATGTTTCGGCAGGCGGCAGCCACCTCACCAATTCGGTAACCGAGTTGGTGGCGTGCGGTTCAGCCGTCGTGGAGCACACCAGGCTACAGGAAGAGGGCGCCGGGGCTTTCCATGTGGGCGGCGTGTTTGTGCGCGCCAATGGAGATTCACGCGTGGTTTCGAACAATTTGGCTCTGGGTTCGATGATCGCACGTACCAACCTGAATGTTGTGCTGGCTGACGAAGGCGCTTGCTGTGAACTGAATGGGCTATACCTGGGCAGCGGACGTCAGCATATCGATAATTTTACCCAGGTCGACCACCAGCAACCCAACTGCAAAAGTGACCAGCTCTATAAAGGGGTTTTGAACGATCGCGCACGCGCGGTGTTCCATGGCCGGGTCGTCGTACACGAAGGGGCCCAGCACACCGACGCCCGGCAACAGAACAGGAACCTGCTGTTGTCCGCAAACGCTGAGATCGACACCAAGCCGCAGCTCGAAATCTACGCCGACGATGTTAAGTGCTCTCATGGCGCAACCGTCGGTCAGCTGGATGAAGACGCAATGTACTATATGCGCACCCGGGGCATCGATGTAACCACCGCGCGCAGCCTTTTGACCTGGGCCTTTGCGGCTGACGTCATCAGTCGTGTTTCATCCGGACCGGTTCGCAATCACGTCGAAGGGGTGCTCGGTCACAAACTCTTCAGCGTCGATCGGCTCGAGGATCTGGTGTGACCCCCGGCGTTGCTGCAACTACTGCCGTGCCGGTGCACAGATTTGACGTGGAGCGCATCAGGGCCGAGTTTCCGGCGTTGCATCAAAAGGTCCATGGCAAACCCCTCGTCTATCTGGATAATGCAGCCACTACACAGAAACCCAACAGTGTCATCGAGGCCATCGAGCGCTATTACTACCTGGATAACGCCAATGTGCATCGCGGTGTTCACGAACTGAGCGAACGCGCAACAGACGCGTATGAGGGCGCCAGAGAAACGATCAGATCCTTTCTGGGGGCAAACTCGGTAAAGGAGATAATCTACACCAGCGGTACCACCGAGGCGATCAATCTGGTGGCTTACTCGTGGGCACGCAGCAATATCAAGGCAGGGGATGCGATCCTGATCACGGAGATGGAACATCATTCCAATATCGTGCCCTGGCAATTGTTATGTCAGCAAACCGGAGCCGTCCTGAAGGTGGCGCCCATCAATAATCGCGGCGAACTTATCCTGGAAGAGTTTGAAAAACTGCTGATGCCAAACACAAAATTTGTGGCCATGGTCTACGTCTCGAACGCACTGGGCACGATAAACCCGGTGAAGCAGATGATCAGGATGGCTCGCGGTGTCGGTGCCGTGACCCTGGTGGACGCAGCCCAGGCCGCACCACATATCGCGCTCGACGTGAGGGATCTGGACTGTGATTTTCTGGCTATATCATCACACAAAATCTACGGCCCCACGGGTATGGGTGTGCTCTACGGAAAAGAGAAACTGCTGGAAAAGATGCCGCCGTTTCAGTCAGGTGGCGACATGATCGAATACGTGTCGTTCGACAAAACCACGTTCAACAAGCTGCCTTATAAATTCGAAGCAGGTACGCCGCACATTGCAGGCGCCATCGGCTTCGAAGCTGCATTGAAGTACGTCCAGGATCTGGGACTCGGTGTAATTTCAGCTCATGAGCGGGGCATTTTACAGTACGCTACGCAGCGCATGCTCGAAATTCCCGGCATCAGTATCATTGGTTCCGCTGCGCTCAAGTGCGGCGTGCTGTCATTTACGCTGGAGGATGCGCATCCTTCGGATATAGGCACCATTCTCAACTACCATGGCGTGGCGATCCGGACCGGGCATCACTGTGCGATGCCGGTGATGCAGCATTTCAAAATACCGGGTACTGCACGGGCATCGTTCGCTTTGTATAACACCCGTGATGATGTAGATAAATTCATTGTGGCTTTGCAAAAAGCCAAAGAAATGTTGGCCTGAGGTATAGATATGTCTGATTTTCCTGAAATCCAAGTGACGCCGCATACTAGCGACGAAAGCCTTTCCCTGGACGAAAATATTGTCGAAGCCCTGCGGGGTGTCTACGATCCGGAGATCCCGGTCAATATTTATGATCTGGGATTGGTCAAAAAAGTAGACATCTCCGACACCGGCACCGTTAACATCGACATGACGCTGACTGCCCCCGGCTGCCCGGTGGCCGAGACCTTCCCGGGCATCGTCGAACAGACTGTTGAGTCTGTGGACGGCGTGACTGAAGCCCATGTCGAACTGGTTTGGGACCCCCCCTGGACTATGGATAAGATGACGGAAGAAGCCAGGCTGGAACTGGGATTAATGTAGTTGTCTGACTGGGTCGACGTCGCCGCAACGGACCAGTTGGCACCCGGCAGTCACAGGGTGGTGGACGTCGATGGTGTGGAAGTCGCGGTATTCAATATTGACGGAGAATATCTGGCCATCGAGGATATCTGCACTCACGATGGTGGAGATTTGGCCTGTGGTGAGGTGGAGGGGGATGTCATCGTTTGCCCCCGACACGGAGCCAGATTTTCCTTGCGTACGGGGGAGGTGCTGGCGCCGCCGGCTTATGA
>CAXMTM010000363.1:0-2332 GCA_964196385.1 Arenicellales bacterium | reverse complement strand
CCGGCCAGCGCGCCAGCGCCTGGGCGCGAATATCGCGTACCGTCCTGCCCAGTGACGGCTGCTGTCCGCCGCCGTTTTTATAGCTTTGGAACAGTCCGCCTACACCGGGTTGCAACGCCTACTCCTGCTGTGGGCAGCTATCGTCTCACCGGGACAGAAGGGCATGAATCAGTACAACTACGGATTGGGGTCGCGGTCTACGCTACACCCGGAAAGGACAGGAAATTCAGACCGGGCCACCGTGGGTGGGCCGAATCGCCACTCCCGGCCGAAGACAGCTCTCAGGAAGCTCCGGGCTCATCGGAGCCTTCTTCATTTTCTCGCAGCTCTGCGTCACGAACCCGGATGTCGTATTTTTTCATGAGCGCCTGGAAATTGCTGCGCTGCATACCCGTCTTCTCGGCGCTTCGCGTCACGTTCCAGCCGTTTCTTTTTAGCGCGCCAAGGACAAAAAGTTTTTCGACGTTTTCTACGGATTTTTGCCGCGCAATCTTCTTAATGCGTTTGAGGTCTTCGCTGGTCCTTGGCACATCCAGAGCAACACGCGGCAGCATGTCGACGATATTCACCAGGTCGCCCTGGCGTATAACATCGCCACTCGCGAGAATGACACCGCGGTGTACCACATTTTCCAGTTCTCTGACGTTGCCCGGCCAATCAAGGTTCATCAGCAGATTCATCGCGCCGGCCGAAAACTCCCTGACCTCGTGCTCCGCTTCACTGCGGAACCGCTTGAGGAAATGGAACGCCAACGGCGGAATGTCATCCCGGCGTTCACGCAGAGGCGGTATCTCGATCGGAAATATATTGACCCGGTAATAGAGATCATCACGGAAGTTTCCGTCGGCAACCATGGATTCCAGATCCTTATTGGTCGCAGTGATCAGCCGGATATTGACCGTCTGGACCTGCGTGTCCCCCACCGCCTTGAATTCCCGCTCCTCGATGAAGCGCAGTAGTTTTGCCTGGGTGGACAGGGAAATATTGCCTATCTCATCGAGGAACAGCGTTCCTCCGTCGGCAGTTTCGAAAAGTCCTTTCTTGTTTGAGACGGCGCCCGTAAACGAGCCTTTTACGTGACCGAAAAGCTCGCTTTCGAGCAGGCTCTCGCTCAGGGCCGTACAGTCTACAGTTACGAAAGGCCTGTCCTTGCGCAGGCTGTTGTAATGTATGGCCCGGGCGATCAGTTCCTTACCGGTACCACTTTCGCCTCTGAGGATCACCGTGCTGTTGGTGGGCGCACAACGCGCAATCAGCCGGTAGACAGTCTGCATCTGGGGACTGGAGCCAATGATATTCTCGAAGCGGTACTTGGCGCTCACCGCGCTCTTCAGGCTGATATTTTCCTGCAGCAACTGCCTGCGCTCGAATGCTCTGGCCACCACCAGTTCGAGTTCGTCGGGCTCAAAGGGTTTGGGCAGATAATCAAAAGCGCCCAGTTTCATGGCCTGAACGGCGGTTTCGATTTCATGCAGGCCGGTGATCATGATCACATCGATGTCGGGGTGTGCTTCCTTGACTCGCTGGAGGACCTCCATGCCGTTCATTTTCGGCATCTTGATGTCCAGGATGAGCACGTCGTAGCCGTTCTCATCGACCGCTCTCAAAGCCTCGAGGCCGTCGCGTGCAACATCGGCCTGGAAACCCCCACCAGAGAGAACGCGCAGGCAACTCTGGATGACGATTTCTTCGTCGTCAACGACCAGTATTCGCCCATTCATGCTTCGCTCCTTCGGTCAGTGGCTTCAGGGCCTCCTATCGGAAGATAAACACGAAACTCGGTGCCTACACCGACGGTACTTTCAACCTCGATCAGTCCGCCGTGTGCCTTAACGGTACCGTGGTTTACCGACAATCCCAGTCCGGTGCCTTTGCCCACACCCTTGGTAGTGAAAAACGGGTCGAATATCCGTTGCAGATCTTCCTCGGGGATACCGCAACCGTTATCGGCGAACGCGATTTCAGCCATGGCTATGGTTTGATCACCAAGTTCAGCGCGGCGAAATTCGGGATGATATTTGGTCCGGATCGTGATGCGTCCCTCGCCTTCGATGGCATGCTGTGCATTCACCAGCATGTTCATGATGACCTGCTTGATCAGGTCCCCGTCGATCCACACTGCGGGCAGCTCTTCATCGAAGGCCATGACGATATTAATATTTTCGGTATGCGCTGCCTGTTCGATCAGGTGCGTGGTTTCTTCAATCAGCTTGTTGAGATCGGCGAATGACTTTTCCGGCGTTTTTTCCCGCGCAAAGTCCAGCAGTCGCCTGATGATGACCGCACAGCGCTTGGTTTCCTGAATGACCACGTCGAGGTCTTCGGCTTCAGG
>CAXMTM010000362.1:0-3950 GCA_964196385.1 Arenicellales bacterium | reverse complement strand
CTGCCCTGATGCCAGGCCAATCCGGGTTGAGGCCAGCGAACCACCAGCGGCGGCGATGATTTTCAGTGTGCGCCGCCGACCCATGTCAAAGTTTTTCAATGTTTTGTCCATCATCAATCAGGGCTCATCCGCCTTCATTGTGTTCATGTGATTTGGCGCCTGGCCGTCGAAGCCCAGTATTTCGCCTTCCGGGATGTTCGCGAAACTTAATACCTGGCCGCCATGGTCCGCCTGAAACGCGCTGGCGTCGGACTTTTGCGCAAACGGCACCGGCTCCGGCGCACCCATGCCGCCTACCCTGCCGCTGCCCACCACGTACCAGGCGCTGCGGGCATCGACCCAGATTCCAGGGTCAGGATCGTCCCGGCTCGCTTTACCCATGTCGGATACGTAAATGGCACTGATGTTCTTCGGCTCTTCCGGCAGCATGGTAAATGCTATGGTGTCGCGTGCCGATGTAAACCACAACGGCTGTTCCCGGTCGGCCAAAAAAATCTGGCCCTTTGGTCCGCGGTGCTCTGCCACGGTCATGTTGCAGTAATAACCGATCTCGTCGCCATTGAGTTCGGCGGGTTTGGGAACGTCGACCGACACGTCTGTACTGTCACAACCGGTGGTTATGAAGCCAAGAACCAGAAACCAGGTTGCGGTACGATACTGGATCATCACAAATCCCTGCGATTGAACAGGAATACAACCGTAATGATCGGAACCACAACCCAACCGGCCAAAATCATGATCAATACGCTTTTATTCAGTTCCATGGTCGCTGCTACATCGGCCATGCCGGTAATCGCGTTGACCACATTGGTCCCGGTCAGGTTGAGTATCCGGTATACATCCGTCGGATTGACCAGCAGCATAAACGAGAACAGTCGCTGACTCAGGTTGTGCGACTCATCGGCCACCACAATTCCCAGCAGCATCAAATCGTACAACACCACGAAACCCAGCCACATGCCGATCGCACAGGCAACCGCAGCGGCCCGCTCCCTGACCAGCACGCTCACCAGGTAACCGAGCCCGATGAATGCCGCCCCGAGCAGGACAGAACTTCCCATCATCAAGATGTAGGCGAAAATGGCTGAACTCCCCGGCTCGCCTGTAAAGCCGATCACGACGCCGGTCAAACCGTAGCCGACCAGCACCGCTGCTGCGAGTATGGCCAGATGGCCGCTGAACTTGCCGGCGATGATCTGCCAGCGTCGTACCGGATAGGTCAGCAGCAGCAGCATGGTGCCACGCTCGAATTCACCGATGAGCGCATCGAACGACAGTGTGAGGGCGATCAGCGGAAGAAGGTAAACGGTAAGGCTCGACAGGCTCACCACCGTAACCGCCATGGTGTCCGCCTTGACCGATCCGGCCGGAGCCGATCCCAGAAGCAATAGAGATACCGCGAGTATTGTCAGCAAAAGAATGGAACCGGCTACCCACCGGTTTCGAATTCCATCCCGTATTTCCTTCATCGCGATGACCCATACGGCGTTCACTTTATTTTCCCTTCCCCGGTGCTAACTTCCGTGGCGGTAAAGTGTGTGTACAACTGTTCCAGACTCACCGGGGTGATGTCGACGTCGGATATAGGGCTGTCCAGGCTGCCCAGGTGCCTCAGAACCTCCATTTTCTCACCGTCTATACAGTTCAGATCGACGGTTCGCTCGTTCACTCTTTTGATGTCAACCTTGTCGCGCAGGGTTTCCGCCACTGCTTTTGTGCTGCCGGCGGGCACGTGTATACGAATCGTGGCGGACAGACCGGCCTGGCAGCGCAACTCTTCCATCGAGCCGCAGGCCACTATAGAACCGTTTTTCAGAATTGCCATTCGTTTCACGCTGGTCTCGATCTCGGTCAACGCATGAGAACTGACAAGCGCAGTGGAACCGGCGGCTGTACGTTTTGCGATAATCTTATAAAACAGCGCCCGCAGGGCAGGGTCGAGACCAGAGGTCGGCTCGTCCAGGAACATCAGGGACGGGTTCCCAAGCATGACCTGGGCCAGGCCCAGGCGCTGGCGCATGCCCTTTGAGTAGGTGCGCACACGCTGCCCTGCGGCGGCGGTCAAGCCCACCTGCGCGAGAAGTTCATCGCATTCCTTGTTACTCCGTCGCTTTAGCCTGGCGTAAAACCTGATTACTTCCCGCCCGCTCATGCTGTCATGGAAAGATACGTTCTCGGGCAGATAGCCAACATTCACCGAACCTGAACCAGCGCCGGTTATTTTCCGGCCCTGCACCAGAATTTCGCCCCTGGTGGGCCGGCACAGACCGAGCATCAATTTGATGAGAGTTGTTTTCCCGGCACCATTGTGGCCCAGTAAAGCGAAGCTCTCACCTGCGTATACTGACAAATCTACGCGGTCCACAACCGGCCGGTCAGCATAATATTTGCTGACGCCACGCAAATGTATCACGCCTGAATTGGCTGCTCCGTCAACCACTGTTGGCGTACCGTGCTGGCGGATTGATGAGCGGTGCACTGTCCATTACGCCGCCGGGATGCAGGGAAGGAAACTGGGATTGAGCCCAGCGCAGCAATTGCAGGACCGGGCTGTTGATCAGCAGTTTTGAAGCCGGATAGCGCCAGATGATCTGGTCTACTACGTTATTGGGTTGGTAGGGACGATCGGCGATGCCGTCGCCGTCGAGGTCGAAGGTCGCGTTGTCGCTCCAGTAATTGCCGCGTCCGTCCAGGGACCACTCGATGTGGCGGGTGCCGACGTATTTCACCTGTGTTCTGTTGTTGATGAACGTATTCCCGAAGATCCGGTTCTGCTCCGAACCTGCGGTGAAGTGGACGCCTGTATCGCAATTCTCAAAACGGTTTCCGTAAAAACTATTGCCGTTGGCGTTGTAGATGAATACACATTTTTCAGTGCCTAGTACGCTATTGTTCGATATGTCGGAGTAGTTCGCGTAGTTGAAAAACATCCCGCGATCCCGATCAGCGCGGGAGACATTGTCGAACACCTTCAATCGGTGCGAAAACATAATGGCAAAACCGACATGATTTCCGGAAGATGTGTTTCCGCTGATTTCGCTGTCATTGGCATACATGTAGTGGATTGCAAATCGCAGATCGCGAAATCGATTGCCACGAAAAATATTTCGGCTGCTGGTGGTCACAAAAATTCCATCTCGTCCGTAACGGATATCGTTGTCCAGCACCGCGGATCCGGGTGTATTCCACAATTGCACGCCATTGCCGCGTTCGTTCAAACGCAGATCGCGCCTGCCGATTATGGTGTTATTTTCCACCACCGCATCCTCCGGGCCCTTCAGGTAGACACCGATCAGGTTGTGTTGCAGACGGTTGCCGGAGATCCTGGTACGGTCGGCGTCCGCGGTCACGAAAATCCCGCTGTCCTCGGTTTCCAGACTGCTCCCGGAATTAACGATGGTCAAGTGCGACACGGACGCGTCCGGGGCACTCACCGTGATTACCCGCCCCCGGCCGTTGCCGTCGATCACTGCGCCGGGTTCACCGGTCAGCGTAATGGAGTGGTCGACAATCACCGGACCGGCATATCGCCCTGCACCCAAACTGAGCACGTCTCCCGGCCGCGATTCCGCAATCGCCTGTTGCAGACTATATTCCGGGGTCACAACAATTTCTCCACCTACCGCCGCTGACCCAAAACAAGCGAGCACCCCGGCGGCTAATAATGCCGGGGTGCAACGACCTGCCTTTGTCGGGTTGGACAGCATTCAGGCGGATTTTGGCTCAACCAGCATACGGCCACGCATCTCCATGTGCAGGGCGTGGCAGAACCACTGGCAATAGAACCAATGCACGCCCGGCCGGTCGGCGATGAACGTTACCGACGAAGTCGCCTGGGGTCCGATTTCCATGGCAATGCCGTAGTTGGCGATGGTGAACCCATGGGTCAAATCATCGATCTGGTCCCGGTTGGTCACGATCACCGTCACCTCGTCGCCTTGTTTCACGGA
>CAXMTM010000361.1:0-3461 GCA_964196385.1 Arenicellales bacterium | reverse complement strand
AGTGATTTTTATGGAAACAAAACGTCGCCGCACAGGTTGGCCAGTTGAAATGAGTATACATCCCGAGTCACCAAACCAACAATTATGGATTGAGGAGGCGCCGGTTGGATAAGGCGGGGTCCACGGCCCTGTATTTCCGTGGTCCGGGGCAGCACTACTCAAGCGATAGATGCGTGATCCGGCCTTTCATGGTGGAGGAAAATCCGCAGGAACTCACTTTTCATGTGCCCGAAAACCCGCAGGGCATCGAGGCCGTCAGGCTGAATTTTCTCGCCCGGGAAGCGGCGGACCGGATCGCTTACATCAAGCTGTACTCTCTATCCGTCGAACTTATGGACAAACAGACAAACAAGATATCATCACTGCTCGGCCTGCACAGTGATGCCGATGTCAGGGAGTTCGGTGTGTTGTTCGGGCTTGCGTTCAACAACAGGATACTGGGGGACCTCTATGCTGTCGACGACAAGGACCCGAGCATTGAATTCCGCATCCCGGAATCGCCCCTGTCCGGCCCGCAGGCCGACCTCGTAATCAAAGTTTCACTCGAGTATTTACCAGGAGACGGATACATCCTTGCCCGTGACCGGTTTCTTGTCAGACAGGAGCGGATGGAACACCACATACGTTCTCTCGAATCCCGCATCGAGAAACTGGATAAAATAAGAGAAGAGTTTGAAGGCCACCAGCAGTCACCGTTATGGGGAAAATTCGTCCGGGCCCGGATATTTCACGACGGGTTGATACAATGGAAACGAAACGGCGCACTCGACGCATGTCGAAAGCTGTTCCGGCCAACATGGTGGTCGCGGCGGAAGCTCACAGGGTATGAACAATGGCGCGAAGTCAACGGCTATCGGAATCGGAGCGAAAAGTGACCCGCCCGCTTTCTGGTTCGCTGAACCTGTGCATATTGACCGAAACAGCGGATGACACGGACATCAAGACCTCACTGTCCTGCCTGCGGCAACAGCCGGAGGTTGCTGTGAATTTGGTCCAGCCCAATGGTCGGCGCTCGCTTTGCCGGGTGAAGGATTTCGTTGAAAAACGATATCGCAATAAAGTGTCCGTCATCGACGCCGGCAGCGCCGGGCGCTTTGGGAGCCAATGCACGGAAAGCGAAGATTTATCCTGCTATATTTTTATACCGGGCGGCGATTGGCTGAGCGATAACGCCCTGCACAAGATCATGTCCACCGTGTACAGCGAAGGGGCGGAAATCGTCTACACGGACCAGGACCTGATAAACAAAAAAGGCCATCTGGAGCAACCGCAGTTCAAGACTGCACCCTGCCACGAATACCTTGCCCACAGCGACTACATTGGCGACCTGTTTTGTGTGCGCAAGTCCACCCTGGCCCTGTACGGCGGGATCGACCTCAACGACTACTACCGCGAGCGGTACGCCCTGTTGTTGCGCGCATTATCGGATCGAAGGCGTATCAGCCATATCCCGGAACCGATATATCACGCCCGACACCGATGCGGCACCGGGGACCTGACACCTGTTTTGCGTAACCACTTCAAGGATGCAAACCCACCGGTTGATGTGCTGCCGGTCGGGGCCAATGTGTATCGCATAAAACGCCGCATTCCGGGGTTGCCCAGGGTCACTATCCTCATACCTTTCAAGGACAAGTCCGGCCTGTTGAAACAGTGTCTTCAATCTGTACTCGACAAAACGCAATACTCGAATTATGAAATCCTGGGAATATCAAACCGCTCCCAGTCAGCATCGGTATATGAGATCATGGAGGAGTACAGCGGGTTGGATCCACGCATCCGATTCACCGAATACAACATCCCGTTCAATTTTTCAGCGTTGGTGAACTATGGAGTCCGGCAGGCGTCAGGGGAGTATATTGTCCTGATGAACAACGATATTGCCGTGCTCGACCCGGATTGGCTGGGTGCTATGCTGGAACACGGCCAAAGGGCGGAAGTCGGCGTCGTCGGCGCTAAACTATTGTATCCGAACGACACTATTCAACATGCCGGTTTGAGTGTGCAGAAATCCGGATATATCGGTCACCTGCACAAGCACTATCCGGCAGACTCCAGGGGGTACATGAACAGGTTGGTATGCGTGCAGAGAGTCAGCGCCGTAACCGCTGCCCTGTGCCTGTTCAAAAAGGAACTGCACCGGCAACTGCAGGGATTTGACGAGGAGCGATTCGGGCTCGCTTTCAACGATGTCGATTTTTGTCTGCGCGCGGAAGCCCTGGGTTATTCGAACATATTCACGCCATTTGCCCTGGCCTGTCATCACGAATCACTGTCACGAGGTTACGAAATCAGGCAATCCCAAAAATTGCGCTTCAACCGGGAGCACACGGCATTCTGGGAACTCCACCATCAGCGCCGGGGGCAACCGGATCCCTACTACAACCCCAACTTTGATCAATACCGGGATGATTTCTCGTATTAAATCCATTGTCGCCAGCGTAGAGCTCAGGCGCCTCGACAAACGCCGTATAGATTTGGCCATGGCATGGGCCCAGCGCCATCCGCTTGCTACCGCAACGTACAACCTGGGCAATTATCTGTTTCTCGGCATGATCAAGGCGGGGTTGGTCACTATGCAGTTGCTGGGGAACATAAAACGTCAACTGACACACAGTGACGACACATCCGAAGACGGCGCCGCCGCGGCTGTGGAAACATACCCCGTCCGGCCCATTCCGGCCCAGCCGCGGGTCCTGTTGCTTGCAGAAGACAGCATCCCCCAGTGCTTCGAGTACCGTGTCCGGCAAAAACTTGAAATGTTTCACAGCCTTGGCTGGAAGGCCGAGTGGCTGCCATGGTCAGACGTCGAGGGCGTGAGGAGAGCGATGCATTTTTTCGACGTTATCCTGCTCTATCGCGTTCCAGGATTCGATGCAGTGCTGTCCATTCTCGAATATGCGAATTCGTTGAACAAGTTGCTGATTTATGATCTCGACGACCTGGTATTCGATCGGAGGCAGCTGGAAAAAAAGTTTTCCGGGAACCGGGGGCAACTCTCGCACAAGGTCTATCGCGAATTATTGACCGGGGCGGATCTTTATCGTAAAGCGATGGCCTTGATACCGTATTGCATTGTGTCCACGGAACCGCTCAGGGAGCAGGTGGAAAAAATAGACAATGTCAGTGGCTTTGTTCTGCCTAACGGAATCTCCGCATTACTCAATTCGGGGTCGAGTTTAATTTTCGCCGACAAGGATCCTGGGGTAGTCACCATATTTTATGGCAGTGGCACCAAAACACATGATGCCGACTTCCTGCTCATCTCACCCGTCCTGCTGGAACTCCTCTCAGCCCACCCTGAAGCGAAACTGGTCATTGCCGGCCCGGTGCGGATAGATCCCGGATTTGAGAAACTTGCAGACCAGGTCTCCACCATCGACCTCCTGGAATATCGCGCCTATCTGGAAGTGCTGGCCTACGCCGATATCAATATTGCACCCCTGGAGCCCGGTCTCTTT
>CAXMTM010000360.1:0-8272 GCA_964196385.1 Arenicellales bacterium | reverse complement strand
GTATCCTGTCAGGACCCGCCGGAGGTGTGGTGGGCGCGGTTGCAACCACCACCGCCGACGGCGACCAGCGCATCATCGGCTTTGACATGGGCGGAACGTCTACCGACGTTTGCCACTATTGCGGTGAACTCGAGCGAACGCAGGAAAGTGAAATAGCGGGTGTACGCATCCGTGCGCCAATGCTGCACATCCACACCGTCGCAGCCGGAGGTGGTTCGATCGTGCGCTTCGACGGCGCTCGGTTCAGGGTTGGCCCTCAATCGGCGGGGGCCGACCCGGGGCCGGCCTGCTACCGCCGTGGTGGTCCATTCACCGTCACCGACTGCAACGTGATGCTGCACAAACTGCTCCCTGAAAATTTCCCAAAAGTATTCGGCGATCGCGGTGACCAGCCCATCGACGAAGAAATAGTACGCGACAAGTTTGAAGTATTGGCTGCTGAAATCAGCCAGGCAACAGAAAAAATATTCACCCCTCATGAGGTCGCGCAGGGTTTTATAGACGTTGCCGTAGAGAACATGGCGGCTGCAATCAAAAGAATATCAGTACAACGTGGATACGATGTCTCCACATATACCCTGTGTTGTTTCGGCGGAGCCGGGGCCCAACACGCGTGCCTGGTGGCCGGGGCACTTGGAATCAAGCGCGTCCTGATTCACCCACATGCGCGCCTGCTATCAGCATACGGCATAGGACTGGCGGATATCCGGGTACTCCAGGAAAAAACTATAGAATTACCACTGGATGCTGAAATCCAGTCACGACTGGGTGCTGTATATGCCGAATTGACGGAGCAGGGCAGACTAGTATTGCGGCAACAGGGCATTGACCTGGAAACGCTCAACATTGCGTGTAACATTCGGGTTCGCTATGCCGGCACCGACACGGCACTTGAAATCAGTCATGCCCCGGACTTGGAACGGCTCCGCGAGCGTTTTGAAACAATGCACCACAACCGCTTCGGGTTCGCGGACCCGGCGCGCGATGCCATCGTTGAATCGGCCGTCGTCGAGTTGATTGTGCCGATGAAACCACCGAAAACCTTGACGGGACAATCATCGGGGCAATTCAGGGGTCCGCTCGCCATTCAGACATATTTCGACGGCGCCATGTCCCCCTGCGTCGTTTACCCAAGGGAGGCCCTGCCCACCCAAAATGTTGATGGGCCCGCACTCATTATAGAACCCAACAGCACCATCGTGGTTGAACCGGGCTGGTCTGCCCGGCTGACCGAGTCCGGCCAGTTGGGGCTGGAACGGTCCGAAAACAACAAGAAAATTCCTGGAAGTAGTGACTATGTCGACCCCGTCATGCTGGAGATCTTCAACAAGTTATTCATATCGGTGGCCGAGCAGATGGGACATACCCTGCAAAATACCAGTTACTCGGTCAATATGAAGGAAAGGCTGGATTTCTCCTGCGCGGTCTTCGACAGCCGGGGCCAGCTCGTCTCCAATGCGCCGCACATGCCCGTCCATCTGGGCTCCATGGGAGACACGGTAACCAATGTTATTGCACAAAGGAAGGGTGACATCAAACATGGAGACAGTTACATACACAATGCCCCCTACCGGGGCGGCACGCACCTGCCCGATATCACCGTCATAAATCCGGTGTTCGACGCGGATAAGACGGAACTCCTGTTCTACGTCGCTTCCCGCGGACACCACGCCGATATAGGTGGCATCACCCCCGGTTCGATGCCGCCAGACAGTACCAGCGTGGAAGAGGAAGGCGTATTGATCGATAATTTTCTGGGGGTGCGTGACGGGGTATTTTACGAAAATGAGTTGGTCGCCCTGCTCACCCAGGGCCGGTATCCGGCGCGGAACCCAGTACAGAATATTGCTGACCTCAAGGCACAGATAGCTGCAAACGCCAAAGGAGCGCATGAACTGCATCGCATGATTGCCCAATACGGCCTGAAAACAGTCCAGGGTTACATGCACCATGTTCAGGCCAACGCGGAAGAATCCGTTCGTAGAGTCATTGAAGTTTTGAGCGATGGAGAGTTCACATGCGCACTGGACGATGGCAGCACAATACATGTCCATATCAGCATCGACCGTGGCAATCGCCGGGCGCGTATAGATTTCACCGGGACGTCGATGCAACAACAAAGCAACTTCAATGCACCCTCGGCAGTATGCAGGGCCGCGGTCCTGTACGTCTTCCGTACGCTGGTTGCCGATGAAATTCCATTGAATTCAGGATGTCTGAAACCCCTGGAAATTATCATTCCGGAACACTCCATGCTGAACCCTGATTACCCGGCCGCGGTAGTGGCGGGCAACGTAGAAACATCGCAAATAATCGTCGATACGCTATACGGCGCCCTTGGCGTGAGGGCGGCCTCTCAGGGCACGATGAACAACTTTACTTTCGGTGACGACAGACACCAATACTACGAAACCATCTGCGGTGGGGAAGGAGCCGGTGAGGATTTATCAGGCACTGATGCCGTGCATACTCACATGACCAACTCCCGGCTGACGGACCCTGAAGTTCTGGAATGGCGCTTCCCGGTAAGGCTGGAGCAATTTTACATACGTGAGAACAGCGGCGGTGATGGAAGGCACAGGGGCGGCAATGGCGTAGTTCGAAGGATTCGTTTTTTGGAGCCCATGACTGCGTCGATCCTGTCCAACAGAAGATCCACCCGACCATTCGGCTTGCGGGAAGGAGCGCCGGCCCGCGCGGGGAAAAACCAGGTGCAAAGATCAAATGGGATGATCGAGGACCTGGGAGCTTGTGATCGGACGGAAATGGCTCCCGGTGACGTATTCATCATCCATACCCCCGGTGGCGGCGGATTCGGGCGGTCGGGCGAAAAAAAAGACCGCTAACAAAGGGTTAGCGGTCTTCTCCAGCAACTTACATTAAAACGGTAGCGGGATCCTCATCCCGGCCGGTTTCTTTTTTGCCGCCTTTTTAACTACTTTTTTTTTTGTGGCTTTTTTTTTGGTCGCGACCTTCTTCACTGCCTTTTTCTTTGTTGCTTTCTTGGCAACGGCTTTTTTCTTGGTTGCCTTTTTCTTGGTTGCGGCTTTTTTCACCGCCTTTTTCCTGGTTGCTTTCTTAGCAACGGCCTTCTTCACTGCTTTTTTCCTGGTTGCTTTCTTAGCGACGGCTTTTTTTACCGCTTTTTTCTTTGTTGCCTTCTTCACTGTCGCTTTCTTGGCTACCTTTTTCTTGGTAGCCTTTTTCTTTGTTGCTTTCTTTTTGGCTGCTGCCATGACGCGTCTCCTCTAATATAGAGTTTAGGTATTACAGATGTGATGAATCGTTGTACAACGAAATTTCCTTCCGCGTATCCTCGCCAAAAACGCTGTATAAAAGTTCACACATGCGAATCATTGGAAACGTGGAAGAAAATGATGGTAGCGGAGTGGAGTATAGGATGCACGGCCAAGTCCGGGACTTGCCGCGCAACGATTCTGGTTTTTGTACACTCGCCAATTTAGGTTTCGTTTATTCGAATCGAAACCTTTAATGCAAGGTTTGTAAACATATTTATTACGTTAACCTTAAAATCAACGCCAAATATATGCACACAAGTAAAAAAGTCAAGTTTTAATGAAAAATAATACATTAACTTTTAATGCAATTTGTTCAATTAAAAGACCGCTCACGTGCAATATGCGTGAACAAAAAAACTCATCCGGAAAATTTTTAAACTTTCCTCTGCTTTGATTCTGGATACGAATGGTCACCCTAACTGAGATTGCAGTCACCAAACCGAGCGTAACAAGCGAACTTGACCCAACATCCGTCGACGCAAAACAAGTCCTGATCGATCGTGGCGAGGGTGCCGCTTGTAGCGCAGGAGGAGCGCCGCGCACCGATATTATTCGATAAAAATTTGCAGTCGTTGACTGAAGATGATGCCTGGTGAAATCAAAGATTCCTGTTGCTTCAAAGTTCAGGGAAGGATTTGTCAATACCGTGCGAAACGGGTGTTACAGAAAAACGGGTACCCCGCCTGCAGACTACCATTACCTCCATCTATATTGATATTTGTAATTTATATTCATGAAGCGGTGAAATGACTATAGTATGCGTCTTCTGCACGATTAATAGCGATGCACGAAGCGTCATCAACCGCCTGATTCGATAAACAGCCAACACCAAGAGGTAATACTATGACCAACATGGTGGCAACCAACGAAACCATACTGGTGGTCGGAGCGGGTATCAGCGGCGTTACCGCGGCCCTCGAGGCGGCAGAGTGTGGCAAGGACGTCGTGCTGGTGGAAAAAAACCCATCCATCGGCGGCCGGGTTGCACAACTCTACAAGTACTTCCCGAAGATGTGCCGCCCTTTGTGCGGCCAGGAAATCAACCAGAGACGCGTCAAAGCGTCTAAGCGCCTGAGGCTGTACACCATGGCCGAGGTAACCTCCGTTGCGGGAGACGCCGGAGACTATGATGTGACGATCAGGATCCATCCACGGTACATCAACGAGAACTGCACCGCTTGCGGGGAGTGCGCGAAAGTGGTGGATGCCGAAATCAAGGACCCCTACAACTACAACTTAAAGAATACCAGGGCGGCTTATCTGCCATACAATCTTGCCTACCCACAGCGCTATGTCCTCGATCCGGGCATCATTGGCACAGACGATGCCGAAAAAGCGAAGGCCGCTTGCAGCTACGATGCTATCGACCTGGATATGCAGGAGGAGACTATCGAGATCAAAGTCGGTGCGATTATCTGGGCGACCGGATGGAAACCCTATGATGCGGCGAAGATCCAACCTTATGGATACGACCGCTACTCCAACGTCATAACCAGTGTTGAACTGGAGCGCATGATGGACCCTTCGGGACCGACCGACGGGAAACTATTGCGTCCTTCGGACAACAAGGAAGCCAGGAACATCGCCTTTATTCAGTGTGCGGGATCCCGGGACCGCAACCACCTGAGCCACTGCTCCCGTATATGCTGTATGGCCTCACTCAAACAATCCACCTACCTTTCCGAGCAGTATGGTGATGATGGGGATGCCAGGGCTTCCATATATTATATTGACATCCGCACCATAGACCGGCTGGAAGATTTCCAAAAACGCGTCGAGTCGGACGAGAAGGTCCGCTTCATCAAATCCAAAGTCGCAAACATAACCGAGGATAGGGAAACCGGGGATGTGATACTCCACGGCGTCGATACCGAAGGTTATCACCGCTACGACAACCGGCACGATCTTGCTGTACTCGCCATCGGCATGGAACCCAGTGTCCCGGCTGGTTCTATCGGACAGGGCATTGCCGGGGACAGCAGCGGTTTCATCCAGGCCGACGAAATCAACGGTGCAATTTTCGGGGCCGGTTGTGCAACCAACGCCCTCGACGTCAACCGCGCGGTGCAATCCGCTACTGCCGCTGCGTTGCGGGCCATCCAGGTCGTCAACAGGGTCGCAGCGGCGGAGGTTTGATCATGACAGACAAGAAAGTTGCAACTTATATTTGTGGCGGTTGCGGACTGGGAGACCGTCTCGATCTGGACCAGTTGGTCAACATCGCTGAAAGCGATAACAAGAGCGACATCGTTCGAAAACATGATTTCCTTTGCAACAGCGAAGGCGTATCGCTGATTTACAAGGACATCGATGAAGGCCAGGTTACCCACGTAGTCATTGCCGCGTGCTCCCGCCGTGCCAAGACCGAGGCGTTTGGCTTCGAGGATGTGGCCATGGCTCGCGCGAATTTGCGTGAAGGTGTGATTTGGGTGCGCCCTGACACTGAAGACATGCGTGAAACTACGCAGGAAATGGCGGATGATTACCTGCGCATGGCGGGAGCTGAAATACGGTACATGGAAAAACCCGCCGCCAGCGAATCACTGAATTCGAACAAAACCATCCTGGTTGTCGGTGGCGGCATGTCGGGTCTGACCGCCGCCGTGGAAGCGGCCAGGGCAGGGTACAAAATCTTGCTGGTCGAAAAACAGGCGCAACTCGGTGGCTGGGCGGCGAACCTGTGGCGAAGAACACCCACCAGGGAACCTTTTTCGGATCCGGAAGACACCGGACTGTCCAGCCTGATCGACCAGGCAGAGCAGGAATCCAACATCGAGATTTTTCTGAACAGCACCATATCCCGCACCAGCGGCGCCCCGGGCCGTTTCAGTATTGACATCAGCCGGGAATCCGGCAGCACCCGCACTGAAAATGTGGGGGCAATCGTCCAGGCCAGCGGCTTCAAGGGCTATGCAGCGGAACGCTTGTCCGAGTTCGCATATTCCACATCCGCGGACGTCATCGATCAGGCCGAACTGGAACAAATTGCACTTGCGGCGGACGGCGGACCCATCAAGCGCCCGTCCGACGACAGGGAAATTGGGTCGGTGGTATTCATTCAGTGTGCGGGTCAGCGTTCCGATAAGGAAGGGCACCTTTCATATTGCTCCGGTTTTTGCTGCAACGCCAGCATCAAACAAGCCATGTATTTCAAGGACAACAATCCGGACGTCGACACGAACATAATCTATACCGACTTGCGCACACCGGGAAACGGCGAGGATTTCTATCGCTCGGCACAACGCAAAGGGGTGATTTTCACTAAAGGCACCGTATCTTCCGTGTCGCCGGGAACAGATCACCTGGAAATAGGGTTCTTCGATTTGATCCTGAATGAGGAAGTCACCAGCCACGCGGACCTGGTCGTTTTGGCCACCGGGCAGGTGCCGAATTCCGGGGTCAATATCGAACTGGAAGATGAGGGCCAGAAAGGGGGCAAGGATGCCGGCGCCAAAGAGGACGACGAAAACACGGGTGAGGTGGTGGAGACCCCGGTAGAATCCATCCTCAACCTCACTTACCGGCAGGGTCCGGACCTGCCCCACCTGCGGCATGGATTCAGTGATTCCCATTTCATCTGCTTTCCCTACGAAACCCAAAGGACGGGCATCTACGCCTGCGGGCCGGTGCGTCGGCCCATGGACATCGCGCAGGCAATGGAGGATGCCACCGGCGCCGCACTGAAAGCGATACAAACCGTCGAGAATGCCGCGCTGGGCCGCGCCGCCCATCCACGCTCGGGCGACCTGAGTTTTCCCACCTATCGCAAGGAGGGGTGCACGCAGTGCAAGAGGTGCACCGTTGAATGTCCCTTCGGGGCCATCGATGAGGATGAGGAACGATACCCCGTATTCAATGAAGGACGTTGTCGTCGCTGCGGAACCTGCATGGGGGCGTGCCCGGTCAGGGTCATCTCGTTCGAGAACTATTCCGTGGATACGGTGGGCCAGCAGATCAAAGCCGTCGATATGCCTGATGAGTTCGATGAGAAACCCAGAATATTGATCCTGGCCTGCGAGAACGATGCCTACCCGGCACTGGATATGGCCGCGCAGCAACGCCGCGAGTATAACCAGTTTGTTCGGGTGGTCCCCATCCGCTGTCTGGGATCGGTGAATACGGTGTGGATCACGGACGCTTTGAATTCAGGTTTTGACGGCGTGATGCTGATGGGTTGCAAGAAAGGAGACAACTATCAATGTCACTTCGTAAAAGGATCTGAATTAGCCCACGACCGTATGAGCAAAATCGGTGATTCCCTGCAACAACTGCAACTCGAAACTGAACGTGTACAGACCTATGAAGTCGAAATCACCGATACCGATCGGGTTGCGGAACTGATCAACGAATACAGCCAACAGATCGACAAGATCGGAATGAACCCTTTCAAGGGATTTTGATCAGACACCGGCAGAGCGCGTAATGAACGATATCAACACTGCAACAATCGACAAATACCGCAATAACTTCCTGCGGGAAGTGGAAGACAACGTGGAGGAAGGCCAATGGGTCAAAATGTGCATGCAGTGCGGCGTGTGCGCCGGTTCCTGTCCGTTCGGACCGGACTGGGAACATTCCCCACAGCAACTGTTCATGATGATCCGTGCGGGCAAGCGCAATGAGGTATTGGGCACCGATTCAATGTGGATGTGTACCTCCTGTTACAGCTGCGTGGTGCGATGTCCACGGGAGATCCCAATTACCCACATCATGCACGGTCTGGCCAACTACGCTCACCGGCTAGGCCTGGCGCCAAAGATGAACCCCACGCGGCGCTTCGCAAAAATATTCTGGGACAATATCAGCAAGAAGGGACGGGTAAACGAAACTTCGCTATCGATCAAGCTCTACTTCATGGACGGTTTCGGCGCCGGCGTGAAAAAGGTGCTGGAGATGGCCAATACCGGGCTTGGCATGCTGCGCACCAAACGTCTGGATCCGTTTGCCCTGGTCAGTCACAAAGGCGTGGAAAA